>CAYUBX010000642.1:0-2501 GCA_964443165.1 uncultured Acidimicrobiales bacterium | reverse complement strand
GTGTGCGTGCGCCGCCGACGGGCCCCAACTCGGCGACCGGTACGCCGTCGACGGTGACGATCACCCGGTGACCGGACTGCGCGGCTCGCAGGTGTGCAGCGAGGTTGGCGCGAAGGTCTCGAGTCCCCACGTGGGTGGTGGGATCGGGTGGAGGATCTTCGAACCACAACATTGTGTACACAAGTGTACTCATCTTCGTTCGACCCGAGTGCTCGTCAACTGCTAAGACTGCACGGTTCAACGAGTTCAGGAGCGAGTGTGAACTTCGCATTCACCGAGGAGCAGGAAGAGCTCCGCAACATCGTCCGGTCCTTCATGGAGGACAAGTCGCCCGAGACCGCAGTGCGCGACCTCATGGAGACCGACGGCGGATACGACGAGGCCGTGTGGAGCCAGATGGCCGAGCAGCTCGGTCTGCAGAGCCTGATCATCCCTGAGGAGTACGGCGGCCAGGGCTTCGGCTACGTCGAGCTCGGCATCGTTCTCGAGGAGATGGGTCGCGGCCTTCTGTGCGCTCCGTTCTTCAGCACCGTGGTTCTTGCCGGCAACGCGATCATCCACTCCGGCAACGAGGACGCCAAGAACAACCTGCTTCCCGGCATCGCGAGCGGTGAGACCATCGCCACCCTCGCCCTCGCCGAGGCCAGCGGCCGCTGGGACGCCGATGGCATCAGCGTCGAGGCCAGCGGCACCGGCGACGGCGCCACGATCTCGGGCGAGAAGATGTTCGTCACCGACGGCGGCACCGCCAACCTCTTCGTCGTCGCGGCCCGCGCGGACGGCGGCATCCACCTGTTCACCGTCGACGGCGACGCTGCCGGTCTGTCGCGCGAGAACCTCTCGACGATGGATCAGACTCGCAAGCAGGCTCGGATCACCTTCGACAACACTCCGGCGACGCACCTCTGCGACACCAACAACTTCGAGTACATCAGCCAGGTCCTCGACCTCGCGGCGGTCGCCCTTGCCAACGAGCAGGTCGGCGGCGCGCAGTTCGTGATGGAGATGGCCGTCCAGTACGCCAAGGACCGCGTGCAGTTCGGCCGCCCGATCGGTTCGTTCCAGGCCATCAAGCACAAGTGCGCGGACATGCTGCTCGAGGTCGAGTCGTCCAAGTCGGCCGCGTACTACGCCGCCTGGTGTGCCTCGGAGATGAACGACGAGCTGCCCTCGGTGGCCTCGCTGTCCAAGGCCTACTGCTCGGAGGCGTACTTCCACTGCGCCGCCGAGAACATCCAGATCCACGGCGGCATCGGCTTCACCTGGGAGCACCCGGCGCACCTCTACTTCAAGAGGGCCAAGAGCTCCGAGCTGATGTTCGGCGATCCCGCCTACCACCGCGAGTTGCTCGCCCAGCGCATCGGTCTGTAGAGAGCGCCTGGCCGCTCGGCGTCATTCGGCGCCGGGCGGCCGATTCCTCGCCGCTTTGTCGGCGGAGAGAAACCTCTTCCCCGTCCTGTGGGAGAGGCACGTAGACGACCCGCGCCGGACCGTCGATCGTTCGCGTGGTGTGACCGTCCGTGTCGGTGTCATCGGGCGCTGCGAGCGTTGTCGCCGATGCGGCTCAGCCCGGCCGGTGGGACCGGACCCAGCCGCGTTCTCACCCCTCCAGACCAGCTGTCGTCACACACCAACTTGGGCGAGTTCCTCAGCGATAGAGGCTGGTTCACTCCGCGGTCGTCGCGGGGGCCGGCGAACTCGCGCTACGAGCGACGGCCGATCGGGTGCATCGTGGACCGGTGGAAGTCGACGCTGCCGGCTGCCCTGAGCACCATCTCGGAGAACGACCACCCGTCCTGCGTTCGGCGGAGCTTCGTGTGGTACTGCCCCCACAGGTGGCCATCGGGTGAACCATCGACGTAGCGGTGCCAGGCGTAGACGTACGCGATGAGCGTTGCTTCGTCGCCATCGATGGTGACCATCGGGTTCGTGATGTGATGGCTCGTTGCCGCGAACGTCTCCACGAGGCCGATGCTCATCGCCGCGACGAGCGCGGCGCGGCCCTCGATGGTGTCCACCTCTGGGCCGTAGTCGACAACTGCGTCCTCGCAGAAGACCGCGGCGGCCGCTTCCGGCTCGTTTCGGTCGAAGTGGTAGGCGTACCGATACAACGCGTCGATGATCTGAAGGCGGTCTTCCTGCATTGCCATGCGATTCCTCCAACCACAGCGGGCGTGCCTGTGGTTGCCGAGACGGGTTCGTCGTGAGTTGATCACGCCGCCCCACGGCGGTGGAGGTGAGGCGTGGCGATACGCCTCCTAGGCTGACGCCGTGCTCGCTCTCGCGCTGGTCTTGTCGCTTCTCATCGGATTTGTCGCCGCGGCCGGGGGCAGCGGCCGCGAGGCTCGGCGGCTCGGCTCGCAGCGACGTGAGCCGGTGTGGCGTCTCGAGGAGGCAGCGCACTTCGTGGAGGACGAACTCCCCGCAGACACCGCCGCGGGCCTCGATCCCGACGGGCTGCGCTCACTTCTTCGGTGGCACCTCAACCAGCTGCAGGACGG
>CAYUBX010000641.1:0-2504 GCA_964443165.1 uncultured Acidimicrobiales bacterium | reverse complement strand
CAAAGATCTCGTTGAAGGCCTGAGCGTCACCCGACCATCGCGGCAGGTTGGTCTTGCCAAAGACGATGGCACCGGCGTCACGAACCTTCGTGACGGCTTCGGCGTCGTGTTCCGGGACGTGGTCGGCCAGTTCTGTCGCGCCACCCGTGGTGCGCATCCCTGCTGTCGCCAGCGCGTCCTTGACGGTCATCGGAAGACCGTGGAGAACGCCGCTCGTCTCACCGCGTGCTCTGGCGTCATCGGCGGCCTGGGCCGCCCCGCGAGCGCCTTCTTCGTCGATCGTCACGATCGCGTTGATGTCGTTGCCGATCCGATCGTCGCGTTCGAGACAGATGTCGAGCAGCTCGACACTGCTCAGCTCACCGTCACTCATCATCCGCAGGAGATCGGTCGCGGGCCGTAGCCCGAGTGCGAGGTCAGAACCGAGTGCCATGGCGCGACGCTACTCTCCGACCGTGGCCTTACGACCGAAGACGCCCCTTCCCGACGAACAGCTCACCGAAGACGAGCAGCCCATCGTCGAGCACGCAGCGGCCTGGGCGGTCGCGGAGGTGGGCCCGAACGCCGAGACGTGGGAGCGTGAACGCCGCTTCGCCCGTGAGGCTTTCGACAGCGCGGCCGCAGCAGGCCTGACGGGCCTGATCGTCCCCGTGGAGGACGGCGGGGCCGGCATCGGCCAGGTCGCACTCGCTCGGGTCCTGGAGGAGATCGCCGCAGTCGACTTCGGCGTTGCGTTCTCTCTGGTGTGCCACAACAACCTCGCCGGCGCCGTCAGCAGGGCCGCAGACGGGCCGCTGCGGCGTGAGGCACTCCCTGGCCTCGTCAGCGGGCAGTCGGTCGGGGCGTTTCTTCTCACCGAGCCGCTGGTCGGGAGCGACGCCGCCACCATCACCACGGCCGCGACGAAGGACGGTGATGAGTGGATCCTCAACGGAGCGAAGGCATGGGTCACCAACGGCACGGCGGCCGACGTGATGTCGGTCTATGCGCAGACGGATCCCTCGCTCGGTCACCGCGGCATCGCAACGTTTCTGGTCGACGCTGATGCCGAGGGCGTCGTGCATCGAGATGCGTACGAACTCTTCGGCGGACACTCCATGGGCACGACCGGGGTGGAGTTCGAGAACTGCCGGGTGCCGGACAGCCGCCTCTTCGTCGAGCCAGGGCGCGGGTTCGCGGCCGCGATGGAGGGGATCGACCTCGCCCGCGTCCTCGTGAGCGCGATGAGTTGCGGGATGCTCCGCGTCGGGCTCGAGACGGCGATCGCGCTCACGACAGAGCGACAAGCGTTCGGGGGGCGTCTCGCCGATCTGCAGGGTGTGAGGTTCAAGCTCGCCGATGTGGCGACCGACCTCGAGGCCGCTCGGATGCTCACGTATCGAGCCGCCCGGTCGCTCCAGAACGGCGAGCCGGCGGGGGTCGCGGCCGCCCACGCCAAGAAGTTCGCCACTCGCGTCACTGAGAGCCGATTGGCCGACTGCATGCAGGTGATGGGAGCACAGGGAGCGCGCCGCGATCACCCGCTGCCGCGTCACCTGTCCGCGTCGCGTCTCACCCACTACCTCGACGGCGCGACGGAGATCCAGGACGTGGTGATCAGCCGGGCCCTGCTGGACTGAGTCCGGGTCAGACCCCCGTGCTCGGAATCTCGGAGAAGTCCGGAACCCCGTCGTCGAGCTCGACCCCCATCGAGTTCAGGAACCCCGACACGAGGCGATAAAAGCCGGCGGTCACGGTGAGCTCGATGATCTCCTCCTCCGACCATCGGCTGCGGAGGCGGTCGAACGTGGCGTCGCTGATGCAGTCGTCCGCGCAGAGTTCGTCGGACATCGCGATCAAGGCGGCGTCCTCGTCACTCCACGGATGCGCGTCCGCGGGGCGCAGCAGCGCGGTGATCTCGTCGTCGGTCAGGCCACATCTCCGGCCGATCACGGTGTGCTGGCCGAACTCGTACCTGGACACGCAGTTGGCCCCGACCCGCAGGATCACGATTTCCCGTTCGCGGATGGGCAGCAGGCCCTTGTTGAGGATGAAACCGCCGAGCAGGTTGAACCGCTTCAGCAGCTTGGGGTGCTTGGCCAGCACACCGAAGATGTTCGCCGGACGTCCGTCGATCATGAGCGTCTTGCCGAGCAGCTCTTCGAGCTCGTCATCGACCTCGGTGACGGGTGCGATACGAAAGGACGTGGGACGTTCGGTCATCCCCCCATTCCATCACGGGCGACGACCGGTCGGCTTCAGATGCGCGCGCCGTTCGCCCCACCGAAGCGTGCGAGTGCAATCGCATGGCTCGTGCCCGAGATCGGGCCCGTGGTCGTACCGCGCCCGGTGAGATCAAGCTATGAGCGGTCTCGTGTGACGTCTGCAGACGATTCTGCAGAATCGGTACGCTTCTGAACGGATCTTCAGGCGGTCAGCTTGGCGAGACCGGACTGGAAGAAGTCGAGGGCCGCCTGGTACTGATCGTCGGCGTCGACGAGGTCCGCGAACGGAAGGCTGGCGCC
>CAYUBX010000640.1:0-2509 GCA_964443165.1 uncultured Acidimicrobiales bacterium | reverse complement strand
GCAGCACATTCGACGAGTGACAGGGGGTCGGGCTCTCCGCTGATGAGCTCGAGGAGGTTCACACCTACCGACGTCGGCTGCCATGCGTCGGACATTTCGGCGAGCCGCTC
The DNA here is from genome assembly GCA_964443165.1 of uncultured Acidimicrobiales bacterium. Taxonomy (GTDB): domain Bacteria; phylum Actinomycetota; class Acidimicrobiia; order Acidimicrobiales; family Poriferisodalaceae; genus JAYPWI01. The sequence goes on along the minus strand of CAYUBX010000640.1, from coordinate 2,399 downwards.
ACCGATCTCGTCCCACGGGCTCACCGACGAGTGATCGTCGCTGTCGCTCGCCGAGTGGTAGAGGGCGATGCCGAGGTCAGGTGCGACGGCCCGCACGTCGGGAATGATTCTCCGGAGCTCGTCGGGTGAGCAACCCGAGAGGAAGAGCCCGTCGGCGTGGTGGGCGGCCATGCGGGTCAGTTGAGGTCCCCGGGCTCCCACCCAGATCGGCACCCGGCGGGCGGGAGCTGCGTGGCGCGGCGGGTCATAGCCGTCTACGGGCCGTCGTTGGAGCACGGCCCGGGCCAGCCCGATCGCGTCGCGCACGACGCCGACGGGGCGGTCGGTGGCGATGGCGAAGGGATCGAGGGACTGATGGCCGCCGAGCCCGAGGCCCAGAACGGCACGTCCGTTGCTGAGCTCGTCGAGGGTGGCGAACGTAGAGGCCAGGGCACCGGGGTGGCGGAGCAGCGGGGTGGTGACGCCAACCCCCAGACTGATGGTGCGGGTAGCCGCCGCTGCCGCGGCGAGAACCGGCACCGGCTCGCGGGCAACGCCCTCGTCGGCGATCCACACCTCGTCGAGGTCGGCCTCCTCCGCGGTGACGACGGCCTGGACGAGCCGGGGCGCGGGAGCGTTCGGATACAGCCAGACCCCGAGGCGCGGCGGGCGGTGTAATGCACTGCGCATTGGCGCCATGCTCCTACAGTGACCCCATGAGAACAGGGATCTTCCTCTTCGGCGGTGTCGAGATGGATGACGCGGGAGCCGGTCCCCCCGAGCCCACGTCACGGCGCTACAGCAACGAGCAGATGTGGGAAGCCACCGAGCGCATCATCGACATGGGGGTGGCAACCGAGAAGGCCGGCCTCGACTCGTTCTGGCTCACCGAGCACCACTTTCAGTACGAGGGCTACGAGGTCATCCCCAACGGCATCCTCGTCGGCGCAATCCTGGCCGAGCGCACCGAACGGCTTCGCATCGGCATGGCCTTCAACATCGTGACCCAGTGGCACCCGCTGAAGCTGGCCGAGGACTTCGCCACCCTCCACAACATCTCCAAGGGGCGGGGCATCCTCGGCGTGGGGCGGGGGACCGTGCCTCGCGAGGCCGAGCCGCTGGGCACCGCGATCGGGAGCATGGACAACCCGGACAAGGCCGCGGCCGACGAGCTCAATCGCAAGCAGTTCGACGAGGCGATGCAGGTCATCGAACTCGCCCTCAACAACGAGACGTTCTCCTTTCACGGCGAGGTCTACGATTTCCCGCCGCCGGGCATTCCCGACCGCGGTGGCTTCGTCGAACATCTCACCCTCGTGCCGCGCCCCCTCTATCCGTACGAGGTCTGGCAGCCGATCAGCTCCCCGCCCACCCTCGAGCAGGTACCGCGTAGCGGCTTCGGCGGGACGTTCTGGAACGTCCACCACTCGACGATCAAGACCCAGTGGGAGCGTTTCGGTGAGCTGTGGGCCGAGACCCACGGAACCGAGCTGCAACCCGGCCAAAAGCGCCAACTCGTGCTGTGCACCTGCATCGAGGACAGCCGCGAAGCCGCGCTCGAGTCGGTTCGACCCGGCCACGACGAACTGTGGAAGTTCCTCGGGCCCTACGGATGGAGCAAGGGCTATCTCGACGAAGACGGCAACCCCGCGAACGCGGGGCTCGTGCCGAATCTCGACCAGAGCCTCCATCAGGGGTGCTGGGCCGTGGGCACCCCGGAACAGGTGGCCGAGCACATCAACTGGTACGCGGAGCTGTTGGGTGGCGTCGAGAACCTCCTCCTCTTCCCCGCCATGCCGGGTGATCCCTATGGCAAGGTCGAGGAGCAGATCGCCCGCCTTGGCGAGCAGGTGCTTCCGCTGCTCTGACCCGAGGGTCCGACCCGCCCGCCTCTCATGACCACCGTTGTCGTCCAGTCACACCCGGTTGCGAGCAGCTACAACGCCGCCCTCCTCGACCGTGTGCAGACGGGATTGAAGACGGCGAAGGAGCCGCACACGGTCTTTCGTCTCGGCCGGGGCGAGGTCGCCGGCAACGCAGACCTCGCCGGGATCGACCGTCTGGTGCTCGTGTATCCGACCTGGTGGGGCGGACAACCCGCTGAGCTCCTCGCCTGGCTACAGGAGGTCCTCGCCTCCGGGGATGCCGTGCAGTCGGTCGAAGAGGTGGTGGCCGTCACGACCCTGGGATCGTCCCGCCTGGTGAACTGGCTCCAGGGGGAGTGGGGCCGGGCCAACCTTGCGGAGCGAGTGCTCGGGGCCTGCGCACCCGATGCCAGCTTCGAGTGGACGGCCCTCTACGACATTGATCGTCAGCCCTCGGTGAAGCTGGCGAGATTCCTCGACACCGTGGAGTTGCGTTTCGCCGAGGGGTGACCACCGGTGCCGCTGCAGCCGAGGGTCACGACGTCACCAACGGCG
>CAYUBX010000639.1:0-2512 GCA_964443165.1 uncultured Acidimicrobiales bacterium | reverse complement strand
CTTTCGCAGCCAGCTGGAGCTCAACCTCACGAGCGCGTTTCAAGGCTGCAAAGCCGCGGCGGCCCACATGGGCCCTGGTAGCTCGATCGTCAACATCTCCTCGGGCGCAGGCACCCGTGGCTCCCCCATGACCGGCCCCTACGCGGCGGCGAAGGCCGGAATGAACAACCTGACGCAGACCCTGGCTCTCGAGCTGGCGCCGAACATCCGGGTCAACACCGTGGCACCCGGGCCGATCGCCACCGAGGCATTCATGGAGGTACTGGGTGTCGGTGAGGAACTGGACGCGCTCGCTGCGACCATTCCGCTCGGCCGCATGGGCACCCCAGAGGACATCGCCTCAGCTGTCGCCTACCTCGCCTCGGATTCGGCGTCGTGGGTGACAGGCCAGCTCCTCCTCGTCGCCGGTGGCCGCACCCAGCGCAGCTATCAGTACAAGCCGGCTGAGGAATGACGCCGAAAGACGGCCGGGAGCGCGCGCCGTGGACGTCGGGAGCCTAAATTGATCACGCGGTTAGTTTCGAAGCGACGCAGGAGAAGGGGGCGCACATGACGGCGACCGACGACGAGGCCATTGAGTGGGGACAGGCGCGGTCACCCGGCATCACCTACCGGCAACTTCTCGACCGGGACACCCATCCCGTGCCGGAGGTCTTGCGGCTCGACCACCCCCAGTACCTCGGGAGCGAGGACGTCGCCGCCAGTCGGTACACCACTCGTGAGTGGCACCTGAAAGAGGTGGAGCACGTCTGGCGGAAGTGCTGGCAGTACGCCTGCCGGACCGATGAGATCCCCGAGGTCGGGGACTACTACCTCTACGAGATCGTCAACGACAGCTACATCGTCATCCGGACCGAGCACGGCATTCGGGCGTACGTCAACGCCTGCCTGCACCGCGGGCGACGGCTCAAGGACTACAACGGCCGCTGCTCGGAGATCCGGTGTGCCTTCCACGGGTTCGCGTGGACGCTCGATGGCGACCTGCAGGACATCCCCGGAGACTGGGACTTCCCGCACGTCGACCGGGACGACTTCGGCCTTCCCGAAGCTCAGGTCGACGAGTGGGCGGGGTTCGTCTTCATCAACCCCAACCCCGACAACACAGAGAGCCTCCACGACTTCCTCGGCGAGATCGTCGACCAGTTCGAGGTGTGGGATCTCGAGAAGCGCTTCAAGCAGGCGCACGTGGCCAAGGTCATCCACGCCAACTGGAAGATCGCGCAGGAAGCGTTCTGCGAGGCGTACCACGTCAACGCCACGCACCCGCAGATCATGCCGTACCTCGGCGACACCAACTCCCAAGTCGACGTGTGGGAGAACTTCGCCCGGGTGATCACAGCGGGCGGAACCCCGAGCCCGCTGCTCGATTGGGAGCCCACGGCCAACGAGATGATGTCGTCGATGATGGACGTCCGCCACGACCAACAGTCGCCGATCGACCTCGAGGAGTCCGCCAACATGCGCGCGATCGCCTCGGCCGCCAGCCGCGACCGGTGGCGAGGGATGGCGGGCGACGAGTGGGTCGACTCGATGTCCGATGCCGAGATGATGGACAGCATCGACTACACGGTGTTCCCCAACTTCCACCCGTGGGGAGCGTTCAACCGCATCGTGTACCGGTTCCGACCCAACGGCGACGACCACCGTTCGGCGATCATGGAGTGCATCTTCCTGGCGCCGTACCAGGGCGAGAAGCCGCCGCCCTGCGAGGTGCATTGGCTCGAGGAGCACGAGACCTTCACCGACGCCGTGGAGCTCGGCATGCTCGGCAAGGTCTTCAACCAGGACCTCTTCAACATGTCGAAGGTGCAGCTGGGACTCGAGACCACGCGCAAGCCGGGCATCACCCTCGCCAACTACCAGGAGAGCAAGGTGCGCTGGCTGCACCACAAGCTCGGCGAATGGGTCAAACGTGGGAGCGCCGAGGGCACCCCGGTTGCGGCACCTGGCTCCGCCCCGCAGAACGGAGCGAACTGATGCCGTTCGGCCTGTATCACCCCCTCACACGAGCCCTGTACGAGCGTCACGGCGACGGCGACATCAAGGTGACCGACGGCGACCGATCCGGAATCTTCACCTCCGAGGGTGAATGGATCAGCGGCGAGCTGCGCGAATGCGACCCGCAGCTCTGCAACTGGGTCGCGGGACCCCAGGTGGCCAACCACCGCATGGCCGAGTCGGCTCCGGATCGGTAGCCCCATGTCTCGGGACCTGCTCGTCGATCTCGCCCGCCGCACCCTCGAGCACACGCGGGCGGGAACTGTTCCGCTCGCCGGCGATGTGGGCCGGGTGCCCGCCACCAACTACTACGACCCCGACCGCTGGGCGCTGGAGATGGAGCGGGTGTTCAAGCGGACGCCGCTCGTCATGGGCTTCAGCTGCGAGCTGGCCGAGCCGCACTCCTACAAAGCAATGGAGGTCGCGGGGACTCCGGTGCTCATCACGCGAGGGTCGGACGGTTCGGCGAAGGCGTTCGTCAACATGTGCAGCCACCGTGGTGCCGTCGTGGTGG
>CAYUBX010000638.1:0-2514 GCA_964443165.1 uncultured Acidimicrobiales bacterium | reverse complement strand
GCTGGGGAGGTGTTCCACCGCGGTCGCCCGCCGCCTCGCGGGCCGCGCCGATCGAGGTCAGGTGGTTGTGGGGCGCTTCCTTGCCGCCGCCGCGGTAGATGGTCGGTCGACCGACGTTGGCGTCGCTCACCAGCACCATGTCCACGGCCTGGAGGAGGTCCAGCACTGTCGGGTTGCCGCCGGAGTTGACGAAGATCGGTGTGTTGAGGTTCTCGAGCAGGTCGAAGTCGCCGGTGCGCGCCGAGCGGACCGGCCCGACCGGCTCCACCTCTTGGCTGTGGTACACGGCGGCGAACCGGGTGATGTTGCCCTCGACGAGCTCCTCGAAGACCACGTCGGCCTGGTTGATGCCCCGCTGGGGCCTGGCCCTCTGATGGTTGTCCATCTTGAGGACGATCGCGGGGTGGGTGAGCTCTTCGGCGACCTCGATGCCGGTGAACTGGGCCACCGGAACCGGCGGTGCAGTCGTGGTGGTGGCGACCGTGGTGGTGGTCGACGTGGTGGTGGTCGACGTGGTCGTCGTGGGTGCTGCTGTGGCTTCGGGCGCGGTGGTCGGGGCGGCCGTGATGGAGGCCTCCGGCGCCGTCTCGGCGGATGTCGAACCTCCGCTGCATGCCGTGGTGAAAAGGCCCACGGCCACGAGCGCGAGGCCAGCAAGAATCGATGCCGTCGTCGGGCGGCGTGAAGGCAACCTGCACTCTCCTGAGATGAGGGGGAAGGAGACGGGGCCGTATCGACGGCCGACAGGCGATCATACGCCCCGCAGCGCCGGACACCCAGGCACCCATGTCGATCACGTCTGGTGTCGGCCGGTACGGTCGCCGCCATGAGGTCGGGATTCGTCGCCGACGTGATGGGCGACCTGCTGGAGGCCGGGCCGCTGACCCGGGGCTCATCGATCCTCGCCGTGGCGGGTGGTACGGCGGAGCGCGATCTCTTCTCTGGCCTGGGCTTCGAGGACGTGACGATCACCAACCTCGACGACGTGCAGGCGGCGGCCCACCTCGCGCCCTTTCGGTGGGCCCACGAGGACGCTCAGAATCTGTCCTACGGCGACCGCTCCTTCGACTGGGTCGTCGTGGTGGACGGACTCCACCACTGCACGTCCCCGCATCGGGCGCTCACGGAGATGTACCGGGTCTGCCGCGTCGGCGTGGTTGCGATCGAGGCGCGAGATTCGCTTCTGATGAGGGTGGCCGTCCGGCTCGGCGCGAGCGAGCGCTACGAGACCCAGGCCGTGCGGCATCAAGGAGGGCGCAGCGGCGGTCTCGAGAACGGCCCGATCCCCAACCACATCTACCGATGGACCGAGTCGGAGTTCCGCAAGACGATCCGCAGCTGCGATCCCACCGGTGAGCACCGGTTCACGTTCCGGCACGGGCTCAACCTGCCCCACGAGACCGCCGCGCTTCACCCGTCGGGGACACGCTCTCGCATCCTCCGCATCGTCGACCCGATCCTGCGCCTGGTCACGTGGCTCGCGCCGCGCCAACGCAACTCCCTCGCGATGATTGCCCAACGGCCCGCGGCCCATTGGCCCTGGCTGGAAGAGGGCGAGGGTGGCCTCGGATTCCGCAGCGACGGGTGAGGCGCCCAGCCGGGAGACCGCTCGGCGATGTCGTGTAGACAGGTGACCGGGTCGCTGGCCACCGAAACACGAGGGGGATCGCCATGTTGACGGGGGAGCAGTACAAGAAGACGCTCGACGACGGACGGCTGACGTACTTCGAGGGCGAGCGCGTCGACGATCTGCCGGGTCACCCGGTTTTGGGGTCGACGGCTCAGTCCACAGCGGACGGGTACGACACGTTCTACGACCCCGACCCCGAGGCGTTGTCGCCGCTGATGGTGGTGCCCGGTTCGGCGGAGGAGCTCCGCGAGATGATCCCGGTGCTGCACCAGGCCGGGATGATGGCTCACGTCACGTACACGTCGATTCAGACCCTGAAGACGGCGGCCGGCCGCATGGTCGACACCAAGCCCGACTACATCGAGCGGATGGACGCCTTCATCGACGAGGCGCAGCGCAACGACGTCCGGATCACCCAGTGCATCACCGACGCCAAGGGTGACAGGTCGCGTCCACCGGCGAAGCAGGACGATCTCGACAGCTACGTCCGCGTCGTCGACCGGCAGCGGGACGGCGTGGTGATCCGCGGGGCCAAGCTTCACATCACCGGCGCGTCCTTCGGACACGAGCTCCTCACCATTCCGACCAAGGCGATGAAGAACGGCGAGGAGGACTGGTCCATCGGGTGCATGGTTCCGGTCAACGCAGAGGGCGTGAAGATCATCAACACGACCTACGCCCCGCGTCACGAGGACGCCCGCGCGTTCCCGGTGTCGGGCGACCACCACTACCCCGAGGGCTTCGTCATCTTCGACGATGTGTTCGTGCCGCATGAGCGGGTGTTCCTCGACGGGGAGACCCACTACGCGGCTGTCTTCGCGCACAGCTTGGGTCTGTGGGAGCGGCTCGGCGGGCTTTCGGCATTCGTGGAGGAGGCGGACGAA
>CAYUBX010000637.1:2163-2521 GCA_964443165.1 uncultured Acidimicrobiales bacterium | reverse complement strand
CAGCTGTCCCGGGTCTCGGCCCTCGGCTTCGCCGCCCCGGCGGCGCGCCCCGCGATCGGCGCTGACCGACTCGGGGTCGCGGTTCTCCATGATCCACGCGGCGCAGTTCTCGTCGTGACCGGCGAGCACGTCTGCGGCCATGACGGCCCACTTCACCTCGGGGTGGAGTGGGTTCATGATCGCCGAGGTCATCCCCGCGCCCACCGCCATGGCGAGGAATGTGCCGGTGACGATGTGCCGGCTGGGCAGGCCGAAGCTGACGTTGGAGGCGCCGCACGTGGTGTTGACCCCCAGCTCGTCGCGGAGGCGTCGAACGAGACGGAACACCTGCTGGCCGGCGGTACCCATGGCGCCGATC
>CAYUBX010000637.1:0-2153 GCA_964443165.1 uncultured Acidimicrobiales bacterium | reverse complement strand
CACCAGTGGGTCGACGACGACATCGGACGCCAGGATCCCGTGGTCCGCAGCGGCCCGAACGATCTTGGAGGCCACCTCGAATCGGACGTCGGGGTCTTCGCTGATGCCCGTCTCGTCGTTGGAGATCGCGACCACTGCAGCACCCGACTTGGCGACGAGGGGCAGCACCCGCTCCATCACCTCGTCCTCACCGGTGACCGAGTTGATGAGGGGCTTGCCCTGGTAGACCTCGATGCCCGCTTCGAGCGCCTCGATGATCGAGCTGTCGATCGCGAGTGGGACATCGGTGACCGACTGCACCAACTGGATCGCCTGGGCGAGCAGTGCCGGCTCGTCTGCGAGGGGGATGCCCGCATTGACATCGAGCATGTGGGCGCCGGCCGCGACCTGCGCCAGGGCGTCGGCCTCCACCCGTGAGAAGTCGCCGTTCTTCATCTCCTCTGCGAGGAGCTTGCGACCGGTCGGGTTGATGCGCTCGCCGATCATCACGAAGGGGCGATCGAAACCGATCACCACCTCTTTGGTGGCCGAGCTGATCACGGTGTCTGTCATGGCTGTCCTGTCAGGTGGAGGGGGTCGTCCGTCGATGTCAGTCGTCCTGGATGCCGCCCGAGGCGACCAGGGACTCGAGCCGCTGGCGGTCGTACGCCGCGTCGAGTTCGGCGGCGAGGTTCGTCACCGCCTTGGCGGGCTCTCCCTCGAGGGGCCGCGGCTCGCGATGCCACTCGCCGACGTAGGCCTGGGTCTCGGTGAGGCCCGCGACGGCGGCCGCCCGGTCGATGGCGTGCTGGAAGCGGTCGTCGAGGACCTGGGTCTCCTTGACGCCGTGCGCGGTGGCCGTGACCTGCGCTGGGATGTCGCGCCAGCTGATCACGATGAGTTCGGGGACGCCCCGGCGGGTTCTACGGCTCATCGCCCGCTCGCCGGGAGGCGGCTTGGTACGTCGACGAAGCTGAGCACAGAGGTCTCGAGTTCGCCGTACCCGGTCTCCACCCGCTCGAGCGGCAGGCCGAGGCGAGCCGCCGCCTCCTCGGCGGCCGCGTCGACCGCTGGGTCACCGGTCTGGGCGAGCAGAACCATCCGCGTGTAGTTGCCGAAGTACGTGTCTCGGAGTTCGGGATGAGCGGTGATGCCGAGACCGTCCATGATCAGCCGGTCGAAGTGCTTGGCGAGGTAATCGGTGAGGTAGAACGCGGTGGGGTCGTCGTCGTTGATCGCCGCGAATCGCTGGTGGCCCGCGAAGAACTCATAGCAGTGCGAGCCCGGGAGCCGCTCGACTCCGAATTCCTCGCAGACCGCGTCGAGCAGCCCGCCCGTTCCGCAGTCGGCGTACCCAACGAGAATGTGGTCGTATGCGTGCTTGGCTGCTTCGAGCCGTGTCCGCAAGAGACCAGGGATCTTCTCGGGGCGATTGTGGAGCTGTGCGGGCAAGCACTCGACGGTGATGTCACCCACGTCGTGGATCTGGGTCAGGTCGCGGAGCTCTCTTGCGAGGGCGCCGCAGGCGATGACCAGGATGCCCTGCGGCTTCATGTCAGACCGCAGCGCGCCGCTTGGAGACGAACTCGGTGGCGATCTCGGCGGCGACAGCCGCATCTCGGCAGTAGGCGTCAGCGCCGACGGCCTCGCCGAACTCCTGGTTGAGCGGGGCACCGCCCACGAGGACGATGTACTCGTCGCGCAGCCCCTTCTCGATGAGGGTGTCGATGACCACCTTCATGTACGGCATCGTCGTCGTGAGAAGTGCGGACATGCCCAAGATGTCGGGCTTGTGGGTCTCGAGAGCCTCGAGGTACTCGTCGACGTCGGTGTTGATGCCGAGGTCGAACACCTCGAACCCGGCGCCCTCGAGCATCATGCCCACCAGGTTCTTGCCGATGTCGTGGATGTCGCCCTTGACGGTGCCGATCACGACCGAACCCACGGGCTTGGCGCCGGTCTCCGCGAGGAGGGGCCGCAGGATCTGCATACCCGCCTTCATTGCGTTGGCGGCGAGCAACACCTCGGGAACGAAGAGAATGCCGTCGCGGAAAACGATGCCGACGATGCGCATGCCCTCGACCAGGGCCTAGGTCAGCACGACGTAGGGCGTCCATTTCAGCTCGAGCAGGATGTTGACGCTCTCCTCGATCTCCTCCATGACGCCGTCGTAG
>CAYUBX010000636.1:0-2523 GCA_964443165.1 uncultured Acidimicrobiales bacterium | reverse complement strand
GAGTTGCACCGTCCGCAGGGATCTCGATGAGCCCGTCGAAGTCGTCGATGTGGAATGCCTCGCCGTGGACCTGCGGGACGACAGGGTTGACGAGGGCGAAGACGAGATCGCCGGGTCGCCGCTCGCGCTGCACGACCGAACCGTTGCCGCCCAGAACCGAACCAGGTCGGACCGTCCCGTCGGGCTGGGGCGTCGCCACCTGGATGACGGACACCCGTCCGGGGTGGTCGCGCAGGTAGCGATTCCAGTCCTGCAGCCGCAGCGGGATCACCTCGCTGCTGGCGCCCGCTTTTCGCATGATCTGGCTGATGAAGGTGGCCTGAACCGTCATGCCGGGGTGCTCCGCGACGGCGACGCCGCCGCGCCGCGGGACGGGCATGAAGATCGTGATGTCGGTGAGATCGCTGCGGCGGGCCAGGGCCTCGAGAAACGCCGTTGGCTCGGGGAGGCTCGTCACCACGTGGTCGCCGGCCTCGACCGCGGCGGCTGCCTGCTCCGACGTGATCACCCGGTCGGCATAGGCGGCGGTCCAGTCGAACGGATCTGGCATGGGCGTGGACCCTAGGGCGCTTCGCCACCCATCCGCTTGACGATCAGCTCGCGTCGCTGACGCAGCTCACGCCACGTGAGCGAGTCGACCTCCGCCTCGATGCCGAGGCTCGCCTTGAAGCCATCGACGTCGATGTCCTCGGGCGTGGCGGCCGCCATCCCGCTGTCCGCAGCCAGCTGCTGCCCATGCGCGAGCGCGAAGTGGGTCGCGATGTGCTGCACCTCGCCGAACAGATCGATGTCGGGCGCCAGATGGCCGATCATCGACGTCAGAAAGATCATGTTCTTCACGAAGAGCATGAGCACCTTGGGCATCCGCGCTCCGTAGCCGAGCAGCGCCTTCACCACCCGTTGCATCTCGGCGAGGAGCTCCTCCTGGGACAGGGTGGTGGGGTCGACGACGGGCCCGTCGAGGCCCAGGTCGGCGATCACCGCGTCGATGTCGGCATCTGCGGGAAGTGCACCCAGCTCGCCGAGCGCGGCCAGCTGGCCCCGGACATCGTTGACGGTGGCCGTCATCATCAGCCGCACGAACGCCCGCCGCTTGCGATCGTCCATCCGTCCGGTGATGCCGAAGTCGAGAAGTGCGACGCGGCCGTCCGGCTGGACGAAGAGGTTGCCGCCGTGAAAGTCGCCGTGGAAGATCCCGTAGAGGGTGCAGCTCTCGAGGAAGGCCACCATCACGTTGCGGACCACCGCGTGGGTGTCGACACCTGCGTCCCGCATCCCCGCCGCGTCGTGGAAGGCGAAGCCCTCGACCCGCTCCATCACGAGCATGCGCGGGCTGACGAGGTCGGGATGCGGCCGCGGGATCACCCAGTCGGTCTGCCCGAGCTCGCGGAGGACCCGCGCGACATCGAGGAGGTTCTGCGCCTCGAGCCGGAAGTCGAGCTCCTCGGTGATGGTCTCGGCGAAGAGCTCCACGAGCGCCGGAGGATTGGCGAGCGCGGTGACCGGAATCCGTCCGACGAGCTTGGGGGCCAGCCAGGACAGGACCCGCAGATCCTGACCCACGCGTTCGCCGACCGTCGCCCGCTGGACCTTGACGACCACGGCCTCACCGGTTCGCAGCCGTGCGCCGTGGACCTGGGCGATCGATGCAGCGGCGATGGGCTCGGGGTCGATCGTGGCGAAGATCTCCATCGGGTCGCGACCCAGCTCGCGGCGCAGTGTGCTGAGCACCACGTCGAAGCGCTCGGGCTCGACCCGATCGCGGCACTTGGAGAACTCCTCGACGAGCTCGTCGGGGAACAGCCCCTCGCCGGCCGAGATGATCTGCGCCAGCTTGATGTAGGTGGGGCCGAGCTCCTCGATCGCCTGGCGGAGTCGCACAGACAGACCCCGGCGTCTGTCGGAGCGGTCGGTGCTCCGCCGTTCGGTGAGCCACCAGCCGGCGATCGCGCCGCCGAGGTGTCGCAGGGTGACCGCCAACCGCCCCACCGGCGGGAACCGGGGCGACCGGGTGAGGGCCGGCACAGTGCCTCGCGTTGAGGCGCGAACAGCGTCGAGATCGCGCTGCCAGGGCAACGGGTCTGCGGTCATCAGCCAGGGTGGATCGCTGCTGAAGGTTCCCTGTGCCGCGTCGAGTGGCTGCCGCGCATCGGACATGCGTTCGAGTGTTGCAGAACGTCGTCTCGACTCCACCGTCGCGGAGGGCTACAGTTCGCGATCACTGCGGTGGCCTTGGTCACAAGGACGCCGAGGCAACGGAAAACCGAGTTGCTCCGAGACGCTTGGGGGACCAGCCAGGGGCCGTGAATCTGGCCGGGTGGCCGCCACGAGGGGGAGGCGGTCACCCGGCCCAACGGCGTTTCGGTGCGCACGCTCGACGCCCCCGGGGAGCATCACATGGTCGAGCAGTACTTCGTCAGAACCGAGCCGTCCGAGCGCTATCCGTTGTGGACGCGGGCCAACGTGGGGGAGGTCTTCCCGGACCCGGTGGCCATGGGGACCTTCGACTTCGCATTGCAGAAC
>CAYUBX010000635.1:0-2526 GCA_964443165.1 uncultured Acidimicrobiales bacterium | reverse complement strand
GACCTCGTGGTCGCCGAAGCGGATCGTCACCGCGTTCTCGTCGATGTCCGTCTCGTCGCTGCACTTGCCGATGGCCATGGCGACCCGGCCCCAGTTGGGGTCGCAGCCGTGGATGGCGGTCTTGACGAGCGGTGAATTCACGATCGCCTTGGCGACCCGCCGGGCCTGGGCGGCGTCGCGGGCGCCGTCCACGGTCACCACGACCAGGGTCTCTGCACCCTCACCGTCGGCTGCGAGTTGGCGGGTGAGGTCGAGCGTCACCGCTGCGAGGGCGTCCTCGAGCTCCGCTGCATCGACCGGGCCCGCGGCGCCCGATGCGAGCACCACCGCCATGTCGCTGGTGGAGGTGTCGGTGTCGACCGAGAGCGCGTTGAACGTGGTGTCGACGACGCGGCGCCACATCGCGTCCAGGTCCGCGGCGGCGACCTCGGCGTCCGTTGTGACCACCGCGATCATCGTCGCCATGTCGGGTTCGATCATGCCGACCCCCTTGGCGAGCCCGACCACACGGGCCGCACCCGCCTGCGCCTCCGACACCTTGTGATGCGTGTCGGTCGTCATCATCGCCTTGGCCGGCTCGTCTGCAGAGACGCTGTCGAACGGGACGCGGAGGCCGCTCAGGTGAGCACGGATCCGCTCCATCGGGTACTGCACACCGATCACTCCGGTGGATCCGACGATCACGTCGCCTGTGTCGCACCCGACCGCCGCTCCGACCAAGTCGGCCACTTCGGCCGAGTTGGCCGCCCCTTCGGGGCCAGTGGCCACGTTGGCGTTCTTCGACACAACAATCATGGCCTGGGCCCCGCCGTCGGCGACGTTGCGGCGGCTGATCGTGATGTTGGGTCCTTCGAACCGGGACTTGGTGAAGACGCCTGCTGCGGTGGCTCGTCGGTCACACGCCAGAACCATCACGTCGCGGGTGTCGTCCTTGACGCCCATGTTGGCGGCGTGAGCCGTGAAGCCGGCAGGCAGATCGGTCATGGGCACCATCGTGGCAGCAGCGCCCACACGTCACGAAACGAGTTGGGTCACTCCCACTCGATGGTGCCGGGCGGCTTCGAGGTGATGTCGTAGACGACTCGGTTGACACCGTCGACCTCGTTGATGATGCGCGACGACATCGTCTCGAGCAGGTCATAGGGAAGACGTGCCCAGTCAGCCGTCATCGCGTCCTCGCTGGTGACGGCGCGGATGATGATCGGGCGAGCGTAGGTTCGTTCGTCACCCATCACGCCGACCGACCGGATGTCGGCGAGGACAGCGAACGCCTGCCAGATCTCACGCTCCAGGCCAGCAGCGGCGATCTCTTCGCGCACGATGGCGTCTGCATGCTGGAGGATCGCGACCGCCTCCGGCGTCACTTCTCCGATGATTCGCACACCTAGACCTGGCCCGGGGAAGGGTTGGCGCCAGACGATCTCATCGGGCAACCCGAGCTGGGTTCCGACGGCGCGCACCTCGTCCTTGAACAGGCTGCGGAGCGGCTCGACGAGCTCGAACTCCATGTCCTCGGGAAGCCCGCCCACGTTGTGGTGGCTCTTGATCTTGGCGGCCTCGCTCGTCCCCGACTCGATCACGTCGGGGTACAGGGTGCCCTGAACGAGAAACCGGGCATCGGTGATCCCGCCCTGAGCTCGCTCGAAGATTCGGATGAACTTCTCGCCGATCGTCTTGCGCTTGTCCTCGGGGTCGATCACCCCGTCGAGCGCCTCAAAGAACTCGTCGTCGGCCCTCTCATGGATCAGCTCGATGCCCTGGGTGCGCTGGAAGGTCTCCACCACCTGGTCGCCCTCGCCGAGGCGCATGAGCCCGGTGTCGACGAAGACGCACGTGAGCTGGTGACCGATCGCCTTGTGAACGAGGGCCGCAGCGACAGCGCTGTCGACCCCACCGGAGAGCCCGCAGATCGCTCGGCCGTCGCCCACCTGCTCGCGAATCGCCGCGACGCTCTCGTCGATGACGTTGGCCATCGTCCACGTGGCATCGCAACCCGCAGCGTCGTGCAGGAAGCGCTCGATCAGGCCCTGTCCGTGTGGAGTGTGCACCACCTCGGGGTGGTACTGAACGCCGTAGACCCGGCGCTCGTCGTTCTCGATGACCGCTGCCGGGACGTCGGCGGTGGATCCGTGGACGCTGAACCCCGGCGGCGCCTCAGCGATCGTGTCGAAGTGCGACATCCACACCGAATCACCAGCTGCGACCTCTGCTGGAAGGATCGACGACCCCTCGGCGACCGACGAGAGTTCGGTGCGTCCGTACTCGCCGCGATCGAACCGTTCGACCGAGCCGCCGAGCTGCTGAGCCACCAGCTGAGCGCCATAGCAGATCCCCAGGATCGGGATTCCGAGGTCGTAGACCTGGGGGTCGATCCGCGGCGCACCGTCGACCCGGACCGACTTGGGCCCACCACTGAAGATGACCGCCTTGGGCGCCCGCTCCGCCAACTCCGCAGCGCTGATGGTGTGCGGCACGATCTCGCTGTAGACCCTGGCCTCACGCACACGGCGGGCGATGAGCTGCGCG
>CAYUBX010000634.1:0-2528 GCA_964443165.1 uncultured Acidimicrobiales bacterium | reverse complement strand
CGAGTCGAACCCCTACCCCATCTGGGACGAGCTGCGAGGCGGCTGCCCCGTGGCACACACCGAACGGCGGGGCGGTGCCTGGCTGCCCACCCGGTACGAGGACGTCGCCGCGGTCGCGTACGACACCGAGAGCTTCTCGTCGCGCGACGTGGGCGTGCTCCCGCCCATGCCCGGCACCAGCCTTCTGACCGCGCCGCCGATCACGAGCGACCCGCCGTTCCACACAGCCGCGCGACGGATCGTGCTGCCATTCTTCAGCCCGCGTGCTGTCGACAAGCTGGAGCAGAAGACGCGGTCGATCTGTCTCGAACTCCTCGACGCGATTGCGACGGCGGACACCGCCGACGCCGCCGGCGACTACGCGCAGCACATCCCCGTCCGGGTGATCGCCCACATGCTCGGGATTCCGGAGGAGGACGAGGCCACCTTCACCGGCTGGGCCATCCGGATCTTCCAGAACACGGCCACCGATCCCGAGGACGGCCGTGCTGCTACGAAGGAGATCCTCGCCTACTTCGAGGAGCAGGTGGAGGCGAGGCGTCGCGAGCCATCGGACGACTTGATCTCGTTCCTGCTCGAAGCCGATATGGACGGCGATCCACTGACCCAGAAGCACATCCTCGGCACCTGCTTCCTTCTTCTCATGGCCGGCATCGACACCACCTGGTCGGGCATCGGCGCGAGCCTCTGGCACCTCGCCACCCACCCGGACGATCGGGATCGGCTCGTCGAGGAGCCCGAGATGATCCCGACCGCCGTGGAGGAGTTCCTGCGCGCGTACTCACCCGTGACGATGGCGCGGATCGCTGTCAACGACGCCGAGGTGGGCGGATGCCCCGTTCACGCGGGTGACCGTGTGCTGCTCAACTTCCCGAGCGGCAATCGCGATCCGGAGCGGTTCGATCGGGCCGATGAGGTACTCATCGACCGCGAGGAGAACAGGCACTTCGCCTTCGGAATCGGCATCCACCGATGCCTCGGCTCGAACGTGGCTCGGATGGAGATGCGAGTCGCGATCGAGACATGGCTCGACCGTTTCCCTCGCTTCACCCTGCAGCCGGACACCGAGGTGCGATGGGGCGGGGCACAGGTCCGTGGCCCTCGCGAGGTACCGGTCGTTCTCAACTGACGTCTGGGTCACGACTACCGTGGCCCCATGACACCCGACGAAACGGTCACCGCGTTCATCCAGGCCCTCGAGCGGATGGACATGGACGGTGCGATGGAGATGCTCGCCGAGGACGTCACCTACGACAACGTCCCCATCGGCGCGATGCAGGGCCGCGACGCGGTCCGCAAGACACTCGACGGGATGATGGGCGCCACCGAGGTCGACTGGCCGGTCGCTCGCCAGGCCGCCACCGGAAACGTCGTGATGAACGAGCGGGTGGATCGCTTCAAGCTGGAGACCGGCTGGCTGGAGATCCCCGTCGTGGGTGTCTTCGAGGTGGGCGACGATGGTCTGATCAGCCTGTGGCGTGACTACTTCGACCTCGAGACCTTCAAGAACAACCGCAAGGCCCTCGGCTAGGTCCCGCCGTGTCGTACGAGCGCATCACCGTCCGCAACGCCTCACCGACGATCGGCGGCTACGCCGAGGGGTGCGACCTCGGCGATCTCGACGACGAGACCTTCACCGAGATCCTCGACGCGTTCCACGATCGGGGCGTGCTGTTCTTCCGCGACCAGGACATCGACGCAGAGGGCCAACTCGCGTTCGCCCGCCGGTTCGGCACCCCCGAGATCTACCCGTTCAAGGAGGGGAACCCGACCTTCTCCCCCAGCCCAGCGGGGGACGAGGTGGTGCGCCTCATCCACGACGCCGAGCGCCCCGGATACGAGAACGAGTGGCACACCGACGTTCCCTGGATGGTCGAGCCGTCGATGGGGTCGATCCTGCGTGCGCTCGAGGTCCCGCCTTCGGGAGGTGGCGACACGTTGTTCTCCGACTGCCGCGCCGTCTACGACTCGCTCGATCCGTCGACCCAGGAGTCCCTCGCCGACCTCACGGTCAGGTACGACTGGCTCAATGCGTTCGGTACCGCCTTGCCACCCGCGGCGCTCGCCGCGTTCCGCGAGCAGCATCCCGGTGCGGAGCATCCGCTCGTGCGCACCCACCCGGCGACCGGCCGCAAGGCGATCTACCTGTCGCACATCTTCTTTCTGAGCATCGGTGGGGTGCACCCGATGCACGGACGACAGATCCTCGACCACCTCACCGGCCTCATCGCCCGTCCGGAGTTCCAGTGCCGTCTCACCTGGGAGGTGGGCACGGTGGCGGTGTGGGACAACCGGTGCGTGCAGCACTACGCCGTCAACGACTATTTCCCCGAGCGACGAGTGATGGAACGCATCACGATCGCCGGCGACAAGCCGTTCTGACTGTCCCCGGGGTCAGACGGGTGTCAGACGGGTGTCAGACCCCTGTGGATGGCTGTGGAAACTGTGGACAACCCGTCATGCGGCCGGTGGGCCGTCTGGCGTGAGGCCCGAGGCGACGAGCGCGTCGATCTGATCGGTGGCGAACC
>CAYUBX010000633.1:0-2532 GCA_964443165.1 uncultured Acidimicrobiales bacterium | reverse complement strand
TCCCGAGGGACTGCTCGGTCACGATGACTTCCGCGAGGGGTTCCGCACGCTCGGCCGGATGGGGTTCAGCTTCGACGCCTGGATGTATCACCCTCAGGTCTCCGAGCTCGTCGACCTCGTCGCCGAGTTTCCCGAGACGCCGGTGGTGCTCGACCACCTCGGAGGACCGCTCGGCATCGGCCCATACAGGGGTCAGGAGGATGCCGTCCGCGAAACCCTGCGCCCGTCGCTCGAAGGGCTCGCCGAGCACGAGAACGTCACCGTCAAGGTCGGCGGCATCGGAATGAGCGTGTATGGGGCGGGCTTCAACAAGCTTCCTGCGGCACCGACGTCGGAGCAGGTCGCGCTGAGGTGGTCGGACGATGTGCGTCACTGCATCGACACGTTCGGGCCGCATCGGTGCATGTTCGAGAGCAACTTCCCCGTGGACAAGCAGGGCTGCTCCTACACGGTGCTGTTCAACGCCTTTCAGCGCATCGCCACCGATGGCGGCTACAGCGCCTCCGAGCGGGCCGACCTGTTCGCCGGCACAGCGCGTCGGGCGTACCGCCTTGAGCGCCCCTGAGCTCCACACCGAACGTCTCCTCCTACGGAGGTGGAGGACGTCGGACCATCCGGCATTCGCCCGGCTGAACGGCGACCCGGCGGTCATGGAGCACTTCCCCTCGACCCTCGACGAGGTCCAGTCCAATGTCATGGCGGAGCTGCTCGATGCGGGTCTCGCAGAGCGCGACTACGGACTCTGGGCGGTGGAGGTGGCCGGCGGGCCCGAGTTCATCGGGTTCGTCGGGTTGTCCTCACCGACGTGGGAGGCCTCGTTCACGCCCTGTGTGGAGATCGGGTGGCGCATCGATCGGCCCTACTGGGGGAGTGGGTTCGCCACCGAAGCGGCGCACGAGGTCGTTCGATACGCCTTCGAGGATCTGAGCTTGGAGGAGGTCGTCTCGTTCACGACCCTCGCCAACACCCGCTCGTTCGCGGTGATGCAGCGCCTCGGCATGTCGCGCGACCCGGCTGAGGACTTCGACCATCCGAATCTCGCGCCGGGTCACCCGCAGCGACCGCACCTGCTGTGCCGCCTGAGCGCGGAGTCGTGGCGAGCGGTGCAGGCCGAGGACGGCTAGGTCAGGCCCGACCCGTCGTGGGGCAGCGACGCCCACTGAGCATTGTCGTGGCCGTACAGGAGCCGGCAGCCGTGATCGTCCCGCAACGAGCGCAGGTGCCGCATCGACTCGAGCTGCATGTCGTGGTTGAAGCCGAACGGCGGCAGCAGCATCTCGTCGAGCACGTCCTCCCAGTAGACGCAGTCGCCCGTGAGGACCACCGGACCGCTCTCCAGGTTCACCCGCAGCGACTGGTGGCCGGCGGTGTGGCCCGGCGTCGGCACGCAGATCACGGACCCGTCGCCGAACACGTCGTGCTCGCCGGTGACCTGTAGCACATCGTGTCCGAGGTCGAAGTCGGCGGGCGAATACACCTCGTGCTCGATCAGCTTGGGGTGATGGCCCGACTCCCACTCCGCCTGCTGCACGATGATCTGGGCGTTGGGAACCAACTCCGTTCCGCCGCAGTGGTCGAAGTGCAGGTGGCTGAACACGATCTTGTCGACCGATGCCGGGTCGATGTCGACGCCCTCGAGGCGAGCGCTGACTTCCTCGCCGGCGTCGAAACGGGCGTCGAACGAGAGCGCCATCTTCGGATAGCGGGCGCCGACGCCCTGCTGCACTTCCTGGTGGAGTCCCGTGTCGAACAGCAGCGTCTGGCCGCTTGGGTGCACGACGAGCCAACTCGGGATCGGGAGGTCGGACTGACCGGGCGCGTCCGCGATGACCGAGGCGGTCGCGGTCTGCAGCCAGCCACATTCCAGCGGGACGAGTCGAAGGGTCGACACGATGTCTCCTAGAGGCCCTTGCGGACCGGCCGATGGTCGGGGAACTCGGGATCTCTCTTGTCCATCCCGGCCTTGAAGGCTTCGGCCATGTCGTCGGTGTCGAACATGGCGGCATTCCACGTGGCGATGTACTCCAGACCGTCGGCCACCGAGTGGTCGCGGCTGTAGTTCATCGTCTGCTTGGTGCCCCAGATTGCCATCGGGCTCTTGGTGGCGATCGCGTCGGCGGTCTCCATCACCGCATCGAGCATCGTCGCGTGGTCGGGGTAGACCTCGTTGACGAACCCGACGGACTTGGCCTCCTCGGCGCTCATCCGTCGGCCGGTGTACGCGAGTTCGCGGACGATGCCTTCGGGAACCAACTTGGGCATGCGCTGCAGCGTGCCGACGTCGGCTGTCATGCCGATGTTGATCTCCTGGATGCAGAAGAAGGCGTCGGTGGTGGCATATCGCAGGTCGGTCGCGGAGATCATGTCGATTCCTCCGCCGACGCAGGCACCTTGCACCGCTGAGATCACGGGAAGTCGGCTCTCCTCCAAGCAGCTGAACGTGCGCTGCAGCCGCAGGGCGGTGGCCCGGAATCCGGCTCGCCGGCGACTTTCGAAGCCGTTGTCGTTTGCGCCCGATCCGACGTTGCTCCC
>CAYUBX010000632.1:0-2535 GCA_964443165.1 uncultured Acidimicrobiales bacterium | reverse complement strand
TCGACGAGATGCGAGCCGCCGAGACGGACGCACGCGCGCTCCTCGAGACGGTCCCGATCGCCGAGGTGCCGTCGATCGCAGCGTGGCGCCGGGTGTTCACCGGGTTCGGAGCCAAACCGACCAAGTACCGCAACGCCGCGGAGGCCCTGCTCCGTAGGATCGGCAAGGGCGACGAGCTGCCTGCGATCAATCTGGCGGTTGACCTGGGCAACCTCGTCTCGCTCCGGCACCGGATCCCCCTCGGGCTCTTCGACCTCGATGCATTCGCGGCACCGGCGATCGTCGATTTCGTCGGAGGCGAGGAGCGATTCGAGGACCTGGGCTCGTCCGAGACGGATCGACCCGACCCGGGGGAGGTGGCGTTCATCGACGCATCCGGAACCCTGATGACGCGACGTTGGTGCTGGCGCCAGGCCCGACCATTCGCCGCATCCGACTCCTCCTCGCGCCTTCTCGTGGTGATCGAAGGTCATCACGAGGCCGCCGCTGCCGACGTGGAAGCTGCGATCACGTCGTTCTGCGAACTGCTCGACCGCCACGGGTCGGGTGATGTGGGGCCACGGATCACCCTGCACACGTCCCCCGTCCCCGGCAACGGAGCCCCCTGACTTCCATGAGCAGCTGTGGCGAAAGCGACCTGCTGGTCGTCGGATGGGTGCACCACCACACCAGGAACGAAGGGCTCGCGTCGGAGCTCGGCGGCCGCACCGTGTACGTCCAGTGGGGACCGCGCGGCAACCCGATCGTTGCGGTTCTGCGATACGTGGTGCAGTTCGTGATGACGCTCGCCATTCTCGCCAGGCGGCATCCCAAACGGGTGATCTGCATGCTGCCACCGTTCCCCGCCCTGATGGCCTGCTTGCTCTACCGCTGGGTGCGTCGCGCGGTGCTGGTGGGCGACGTGCACACATATCCGCTGGTCAGCCGTACATGGCGACCGTTCCTCGGATTCACAGCGTGGATGTTGCGGCGTGCGAAGGGGGCTGTGGTCACCAACGACGCCAATGCTGCGATTCTCCGCGCCCTCAAGGTCAACACGCTGGTCCTCGACGACACGCCGGTGTTGGTCGACGGACGCGAGTCTGCGCCCGTCGCCGAACGTCGCCTCGTCGTGGTGCCGGCAAGCTTCGATCCCGACGAGCCCATCGAGGCGATCCTCGACGCGGCGGCACGCGTACCGGATGTCGAGGTGGTCATCACGGGACGCGACGACACCGGTCGTCTCGATGGTCTCGACGTGCCGGGCAACGTGAAGCTCGTCGGCTTCGTGTCACGGGAGGACTACGAGGCCCTCCTCGTCGATGCGACTGTGGTCTGTAGCCTCACCACGCTCGAGAACTGCATGCAGCAAGCGGGCTACGAGGCCATGGCGTGGGGTCGACCTCTGGTCACCTCCGACACCGACGACCTGCGGAACTACTTCGGTGATGCTGCCGTGTTCGCGGCGCCCGACCCCGAGTCGATCGCCGAAGCGTGGACCCGTGCCATGGATGAGCGGACCACGCTCCACTCCGCGATGGTGGTACTGGGCGAGCGCAAGGCGACCGCCCGTCCCCTCGAGATCGCCGACCTTCGAGAGTTGCTGGGCCTGAGCTGAACGCGGCCGTCAGTTGATACCGCGGTCTTGGCCTTCCCAGTACGGGGCGCGGAGCTCCCGCTTCAGGACCTTGCCGGGCCCCGACTTGGGGAGCTCGTCGCTCTGGAACGACACCGAGCGAGGAACCTTGTACCCGCCGAGCGAGCCGCGGCAGAACTCGATGAGCTCCTCCTCGGTCAGCGAGTCGTCTCGCGGCACCACGACGGCGTGGACCTGCTCGCCCCACTGCTCGTTGGGAACACCGAACACGGTCGCTTCGAGCACCTTCGGGTTGCGGTAGATGACGTCCTCGACCTCGCTGCAGTACACGTTCTCGCCGCCGGAGATGATCATGTCCTTGGCCCGATCGACGAGGTACAAGAAGCCCTCGTCGTCGAGGTACCCGACGTCGCCTGTCCGATACCAGCCGTCCTGAAGGACCTCCGCGGTCTGGTCCGGCTTGTTCCAGTACCCCGCCATGATGTTCGGACCCTTGACCAGCACCTCGCCGGCCTGGCCGGCCGGCTGATCGCCCGCTGGGCCATCGATGCGCACCGAGACTCCAAGGACCGGCTGGCCCGTGGACTTCCCGCGCGGTGAGTCGGTGAGGTGCTGCTCGTTTCGCAGGCCAGTGACGAGCGGCGCGGTCTCCGTGGCGCCGTAGAGGTGGATCAGCTCCGCTGTCGGGAAGAGCTCGTGTGCCCGCTTGAGCAGCTCCATCGCGATCGGCGAGGCGCCGTGCGCGATCTTTCGAAGCGACGATGTGTCGCGTGAATTCGCGATCTGGGCCTCGATGAGGGCGGCGAGCATGGTGGGGACGGCGAGCGTCATAGAGCAGCCCTCGGCCTCGATCAGGTCGAGGCAGGTGTTGGGCTCGAACGCGGGCACGATCACCTGGGGGACGCCGAGGGCGAAGCACTGCAGGAGCGATGTGGATCCCGCTGCGTGGAACATCGGTG
>CAYUBX010000631.1:327-2540 GCA_964443165.1 uncultured Acidimicrobiales bacterium | reverse complement strand
GCTCGGGCACGTCTGCTCGCCGTCGTCAGGACACGGCTCTGGGGTCGAAACTACTGGTCCGAAACGACCTGTCGGCCCCGTCCGCGGTCGCCTGAGGTGAACGGGCCGCGAACTCTGGGGCGCTGGTGACCGGGCGCCGACTCAGGCGGCGCGCTGGAGGCGGTTGTGCAGCTGTTGCATCGCCGCGTCGCGGACGCCGGCGGTGCTGACGATGGCCCGGTCGCCTCCGAGCGAGATCATCGCTTGGCGCAAGATGGCGGCAGCGAGGGGGAACGTCGCAGCGCGACGCGGCTTCATCCCGGGCACGGCGAGGCGTGCGCTGCGCGGCAGGTCGGAGAGCCGGCCGATGAGGTGACCGAGATCGGTCGAGTCGATCGTGAGACCGTGCACCGAATCGGGTACCCGCCCGCGGCGAGCGGTGTGCACCACCTGCGCCAGCGCTCGCGCTGCGCCGCCGACCAGCACGAGCGGCTCGCCCGCTCTTTCGACGGTGCGAGCGACCGGTTGGAGCTCGCTCGCGATGTGGTGCTCGAGCCGGATGCGGTTGGCCACGGAGAGGAGGTCGTCGTCCAGGGCCCGGGGAGCCAACAGTTCGACCCCGAGCTGCAGGGAGAAGTGGTGCTCGGGCCGTACCACCGCCGCTCCCGACGCCACGCCGAGGCTTCCGCCGCCGAGGTCGATCATGGTGAAGCGATCGAGGTCCGGCAGAGCCGTGGCACACGCCAGGAACGCGAGCGCTGTCTCCTCGGCCGCAGGAAGAATGTGCACGGGGTGCGAGATCGCCTCGGTGATGTGTTCGGCCGCAGCACTTCCGTTGGATGCGAGGCGGAACACCTCGGTGGCGACGATCGCGATGTGGTCGCACCCGTGGTTGTGCGCGCAGTCGAGCAGCTCTCGGGCGGTGAGGGTGGCGCGCTGTAGGTCGTCGCGGGTCAGCGACCCGAACATGCTGACGGAGCGGGCGAGACCGAGGTGATGGTTGCGGGTGGCGACGACGCCACCGTGGTCGGCGACGACGAGTCGAAAGCTGTTGCTCCCCAACTCGATGAGCCCGCCTCGCATACGGCCTCAGATTAGAAAAGCCGGCCCGTGTGGCGAGGGATGCTCACCACACGGGTTCGTGGTGGGCTCAGACCAGTTCGAGGGTGAAGTCAGGCGTGACGTCGACCTCGCGGCCGATGTGCTCGGTCGTGATCATCGCGTCGAGCAACTGTGGGTCCCTGCTGTTGGTCCACTGCCGACCGTTCGGGGTCGTCACCGCGGCCAGCGCCACCTCCGGCCCGTCGGCTCCGTGCATGACCGTGTACGCCTCGATCGTCGCGCGGCCCGTGTAGTCCGCATCGAGTTCGGTCGCCGGGAACTCGTCGATCGCAGCCTGGCAGTCCTCGTGGCGGAAGCCCTCAGCCGGCGGCGTCGTCGAGTAGATGCCGAATGCGTGCTTGGTGACGTAGCCACCGTTGGCGGAGCAGAGCCCGACCGTTCCCGGTTCGTCGCGCAAGCGCCCGGCCATGGTGGCGATGGAATGGGTCACGTAGTTGTTGAGCGGCCCTCCGGCGAAGGTCAGCCCGCCGGTCAGCGTGAGTTGTCGGTCGAGCCCGAGCCCGAGTTCGGTCGCACCGATCTGCACCGCGGACGGGAAGCAGCTGTAGAGGTCGACGTGATCGATCTCGGCGGGAGTGGTTCCCGCGAGCTCCATCAGCCGTGCTCCGGCCACCCGAATGGCCGGCGACGTGTGAAGCGGTCCGCGGTGCGACACGTAGTTGGTGTCGCGGCCGTCGGTTCCGGCGTGGGGGAACAGCCAGCGGTCGGTCGGGACGCCGGCGGCTTCGGCCACTTCGACCGAGCAGAGGATCAGCCCAGCGGCCTGGTCGAGATCCCAGTTGGAGTTCATCGCCTTCGTGTACGGGAATCCGACCATGCGGTTGCCGTTCTCGGGCGAGCGGATCTCCTCCGCGGTCATCGGTGTGCGAACCCAGGCGTAGGGGTTCGCGACTGCGGCGGCGTTGAAGGTCTGCCACAGCTGGCTGAGTCGATCGCGATGCTCGTCGACGGACTCGCCCCGGGACGCCCGGAAGGCGGATTCGAACAGCGGGTAGAAGTTGATCGGCATCGCGAGCCCGCGCTCCGTCTCGACGTCATGGCTCATCGTGACGTCGACGCCGAGCGCCTCATCGGGTTCGGTGGCTGAACAATTAACATTTAAGCGGAACTCC
>CAYUBX010000631.1:0-317 GCA_964443165.1 uncultured Acidimicrobiales bacterium | reverse complement strand
GGCGCCGCCCCCGGGCGGGGGGGGCGCCCCCCCGGCTCCAGATTCCCTCGGCTCCCACGATCATCACGACCGCCGCGTCGCCCGACGCGATCCGCAGGCAGGCCTTGTTGACGAGCGACTGCGGCGTGTTTCCGCCGTCGGTGGAGAGGCCGGTCGCGCTGTGGTTGCCGAACTCGTCGCGCAAGATCGCGGCTGGGTCCGGATACGGCCAGGCGCCCTTCACGACCCACGTGTGGGTCGCGCGGTCGAGCAGCGAGCGGGCTCCCGCATCGTCGGCTGCGGCGATGAGCGCCTCTCGCATCATCGCGACAGGCTCG
>CAYUBX010000630.1:0-2551 GCA_964443165.1 uncultured Acidimicrobiales bacterium | reverse complement strand
CGCCTGCGTTCATCCCGAGGGTGTACGGCACGCGACGGCCGAAGGTTCAGCCGCGGGCGTGCGTTGTGTCACCCGCGCCGCTCCTGGAGGAGCTGGTTGAGGGCCTTGCCATCCGCCTGTCCCTTGGTCGCCTTCATGACGGCACCGACAAAGACGCCTTGGACCTTGTTCTCTCCGGCGCAGTACTTCTCCCAGGCCTCTGGGTTCTCCGCGATCGCCGCGTCGAGCAACTGCTCCAGCTCGGATGAGTCCATCGCCTCGAACCCGAGCGATGCAGCGATCGCCTCGGGATCACCGCCCGCCGACACCATCTCGGCCAGCACGTGCTTGGCCTGCGTGGCGGTGAGCTGGCCGCCGGCCTCGAGCGCGATCAATGCCGCGAAGGCGGTTGCGTCGAGGGCCGACGCTCCATCGACTGCGAGGTTCTGCACGGCGTGCGTCACCGCGCGACCGCCGTCAGCGCCACTGTCGACGGCCTCGAGGACCAGCCCGGCCAAGCCGCGCTCCACGAGCGTGGTCGCGTCATCGATCGATGCCGGAGTGTCGGCCATCAGTCGCGAACGCAGCACCGCGGGGAGAACCGGCATCGAAGAGCGCACGCTCTCGATCCACTCCGGGTCCGGATCCAGCCGGACCAGATCGGGTTCGGGGAAGTAGCGGTAGTCGTTCGCCTCTTCCTTCGAGCGCAAGGTGTGGGTCCGCCCGTCCTCGGACCAGTGGCGCGTCTCCTGATCGGGTTCGTCCCCGGCTTCGTACAGGTCGATGTGACGCTGCGCCTCGTAGGTGATGGCCCGCACCAACGAACGCAAGGAGTTGAGGTTCTTGATCTCGCAGCGCGTCCGCAGCTCGTCGGAGCCAACAGGACGAACGCTGACGTTGGCGTCCACCCGCATCGAGCCTTCTTCGAGCCGGGCCTCGCTGGCCGAGGTCGCCACCAGGATGCCCCGCAGCTCCTCCACGTAGAGGCGGGCCTGCTCCGCATCGCGGATGTCGGGCCGCGAGACGATCTCGAGCAGCGGAACGCCGGCGCGGTTGTAGTCGACGAGGGCCCGCTCGGCGCCATGGATCCGGCCGTCGTCTCCGCCGAGGTGGGTCGTCTTGCCGGCGTCCTCTTCGAGGTGGGCGCGCTCGATGCCCACCCGGCTTCCGTCAGGAAGGTCGAGATGCCCCTCGGCGCAGATCGGCTCGTCGTACTGGCTGACCTGATAGTCCTTCGGCATGTCGGGGTAGAAGTAGTTCTTCCGGTGGAACACCGAGGGCCGGATGTCGCAGTTGAGCGCGATGCCGATCCGCATCGCGAGCTCCACGGCCTGCCGGTTGAGAACGGGCAATGACCCTGGGAGGCCGAGGCACACGGGCGTCACGTTGGTGTTCGGAGCATCGCCGAACCGATTGGGCGCGGCCGAAAAGAGCTTCGTCTCTGTCGCGAGCTCGACGTGGACCTCGAGCCCGACCACCGTCTCCCACTCGGTCATGACGTCACCTCCGGAGCGAGCCGTTCCAGCTCGGCGGCCGCACGGAACATGGTGGCCTCCCCGAGAGCCGGCGCGAGCACCTGAACACCGACGGGGAGGCCGTGAGCGCCTGTGCCGAACGGCACCGAGATCGCCGGGTCACCCGACAGGTTGCTCGGGATGGTGCAGATGTCGCAGCGGTACATCATCATCGGATCCGACCGCTCTCCGAACTTGAACGCCACAGACGGCGAGGTGGGCGACAGCAGGAGATCGTGGTCGGCGTACACGGCGTCGAAATCGCGCCGAGTCAGCGTGCGCACCCGCTGGGCCTTGCCGTAGTAGGCGTCGTAGTAGCCAGCGCTCAGCGCGAACGTACCGAGCATCACGCGCGCGGTGACCTCGTCGCCGAAGCCCCGCCGCCGGGTGGACGAGTTCATCTCCTCGACGTTGGCCCCCTCGACGCGCAGCCCGTACCGCACGCCGTCGTAGCGGGCCAGGTTGCTGGAGGCCTCGGCAGGCGCGATCAGGTAGTAGGCGGTGAGTCCGTACTCCACTGCGGGCACCGAGACCTCGTCGATGATCGCCCCGGCACTCCGGAGCGCATCCGCGGCGGCGTGCACCTGGGCCACGACGTCCTCATCGATGCCCTCGAGCATCTCGCGGATCACCCCGACCCGCAGGCCCTCGACGCCCTGGTCCAGCCCGCTCGTCAAGTCGGGTGCGGGAACCGGGATCGACGTGCTGTCGGCGGGATCGTGGCCCCCGATCACCTCGAGAGCGAGCGCCGAATCCGCGACGTCGGTGGTGAAGGGGCCGATCTGGTCGAACGACGACGCGAACGCGACCAGCCCGTAGCGGCTCACGAGGCCATAGGTCGGCTTGACACCCACCACGCCACACAGCGACGCGGGCTGGCGGATGGAACCGCCTGTGTCCGAGCCGAACGACAGAGGGGCGAAGCCTGCAGCCACCGCCGCCGCTGACCCCCCGCTCGAGCCTCCGGGCACCCGCTCGAGATCGTGGGGGTTGCGGGTCGGCCCGAACGCCGAGTTCTCGGTGGACGACCCCATCGCGAACTCGTCGAGATTGGTCTT
>CAYUBX010000629.1:0-2565 GCA_964443165.1 uncultured Acidimicrobiales bacterium | reverse complement strand
AGGGCGTCGAGATCGGGGTGGCCCCTCATATGCAGGGCGATCGTAGACTCGCCGCCATGAACGTTGGCGATCTGGTCGATGACTTCACCGCCCGCGATCAGCACGGCGATGAGGTCACCCTGTCGTCGCTGTTGGAGGCGGGACCCGTGGTCTTGTTCTTCTACCCCAAGGCGATGACACCTGGCTGAACCAAGGAGAGCTGTCATTTCCGCGATCTGGCGTCGGAGTTCGCCGAACTCGGTGCACAGCGAGTGGGAATCAGCGCCGATCAGGTTGATCGGCAACGGCAATTCGACGAGGCGAACCAACTCGGGTTCCCTCTTCTGTCCGACCCGCGTCGCAGCGTCTCGCGCGCCTTCGGTACCAAGCGGATGGGCCTCCTACCCAACCGGCGGCGAACCTTCGTGATCGACACGGACCGGCGGCTTCTGGCTCGGATCTCGAGCGAGGCGAACATGCAGACGCACGCTGATGAGGCGCTGGCCGCGCTCGGGGCCCGCGGCTCGTAACCGCCCGGCACCCTTTTCATCGCACGAGTTACCACTGGGTAGCCTGACGCCATGCGGCCGACCTACCCCCTCGAAGCTGACGAGTATCGCGAGAAGATCCAGGCGTTCCTCGCCGAGAAGTTGCCCAGCAACTGGAAGGGGATCGGTGCCCTCGAGCCCGAGGCCCGGGAGGAGTTCGTCGCCGAGTGGCGCCGCACGCTCTACGAGAACAACCTGCTCGCCTTCTCCTGGCCCCAGGAGTACGGAGGACCGGGTTTGACCTCGATGGAGGCGGTCATCGTCGCGGAGGAGTTCGCCAAGGTCGGCGTTCCGCTCGGTGGCGAGAACGACGTGTTCGGCATCCAGATGGTGGGCAACACCATCATCCACTGGGGGACCGAGGAGCAGAAGAAGCACTTCCTTCCGCGGATCCTGTCGGGCGAAGACAAGTGGTGTCAGGGCTACTCCGAGCCGGGGTCGGGCTCCGACCTCGCCAACCTCGGAACCCGGGCGGTGCTCGACGGCGATGAGTGGGTCCTCAACGGCCAGAAGATCTGGACCTCGGCCGGCCATCTCGCCGATTGGATCTTCGTGCTGTGCCGCACCGACCCGGATGCGCCCAAGCACAAGGGGATCAGCTTCCTGCTGTGCCCGATGGACCAGCCGGGGGTCGAGGTTCGGCCCATTCAGATGATCTCGGGTGAGTCCGAGTTCAACGAGGTCTTCTTCACCGACGCCCGCGTCCCCAAAGAGAACGTGATCGGCGAGGTCAACGGCGGATGGGCGGTCGCGATGACGCTGCTCGGCTTCGAGCGCGGCGAGGCCGCGGCGACGATGCCGATCCAGTTCCGCACCGAGCTGGACCGGATGATCGAGCTCGCCAAACACACGGGTGCCGACCAGGACCCGACGATCCGTCAGCGCCTCGCGTGGTGCCACCAGAAGGTGGAGATGATGCGCTACCTGGGCATGCGCACCCTGTCGAAGTTCCTGCAGGGGGAGAGCCCGGGTCCCGACGCCGCGATCACGAAGCTGTACTGGAGCGAGTACCACCTGAAAGCGACGGAGTTGTCCATGGACATCCTCGGGACGGCAGCGCTCACGCCGGATGGCCAGGCACCCAGCAGCGCGTTCGGAGCCGACGACCCCGGCGTGCCGGTGGACAACGTCCGGTCGTGGACCGACACCTTCCTCACGGCGCGCGCCGGCACCATCTACGCAGGAACGAGCCAGGTGCAGCGCAACATCATCGGCGAGATGGTGCTCGGCCTGCCCAAGGAGCCCAAGGCCGATTCGGGGCCATGGAAGGAAGTCCACAGCTGATAGACGGGCGGACGCAGCGGTTCTCGTGCTGCGGCTCGCCGGAGTCAGCGCGGAGGACATCGAACAGGTCGAGAAGGCGGTCGCCGACCGGCTCTGATCAGAGCAGCTCCGACGTCGGCCGGTCGAGGACGCTTCGCAGGGCGAAGCTCGATCGCAGCCGCGCGACGTGGGGCAGGTGGGCGAGTTGGTTGCGGTGGATCTGCTCGTAGTCGCCGACGTCGGCGCACACGACGTGCAACAGGTAGTCGAAGTCCCCGGCCATGAGGTGACACGACAGAACGTCGGGGCAGTCCTGCACTGCTTCCTCGAACCGGTCGAGGTTGGTGTCGCTCTGTCCGTCGAGCGTGATCTCGACGAACACCGAGGTACCGCGGCCGATGGACTCCCTGTCCAGCACGGCGACGTATCCCGCGATCGTGCCGCTGTCCTCGAGCCGCCTGAGCCGCCGCAGGGTCGCCGACGGTGACAGATGCACGCGCTCGGACAGTTCCTGATTGGTCTGCCTGGCGTGACTCCCGAGGCTTCGCAGCAGGAGCCGATCGACGTTGTCGATGTCCGTGGCGAGGCGGTGCGTTGCAGAATCCTGCTTTGAAAGGGACATAGGCGAAAGAATATTGCGCTGTTATCTCTTCGGGTGGTGGGATCGGCAGGTCCTACGTCGGGGGCTTCGCTAGGTTGACCCAAGCGACCCAGGAGGGCGGTTTCGTGCTGATCGGACTTCCGGCGGAGATCAAGCAGGCCGACAGCCGTATTC
>CAYUBX010000628.1:0-2567 GCA_964443165.1 uncultured Acidimicrobiales bacterium | reverse complement strand
TTCGCGAGGGCGGCCGTACGGTCGGCTCGGGTCGAGTCACCAAGATCATCGAATAGGGCCATTCGCGCTGACGGCGCGTGACGGTCGAGTCGAGAGGGCCCGGACTTCGGTCCGGGTCTTGTCGCGCCTACCCTGGACCGGGTGGCTGGGTCCCCCGTACAGGACGAGCTCCTGGGCGATATCGCCCGAGCCCGCGACGGCGACGACGAGGCGTTTGGTCGGCTCGTCGCAGCGACGCACGCGGATGTGTTCACGCTCGCGTTCCGGCTCACCGGCAACCGCCACGACGCAGCCGATGTCGTGCAGGAGACCTACCTGCGGGCGTACCGCTCGTTCGGCAAGTTCCGGGGCGACGCCAAGTTGTCCACCTGGCTGCATCGGATCACCCTCAACTGTGCGTCCGATCTCCTCGGTGGCCGGAGTCGCCACCACCATGAGGAGCTCGAGCACGACGACGTGCCCGAAGCGCGCGACGGACACCATCCGGAGTCCTCGGTCGACAACGGCGAGCTCCGAGCGGATCTGCTCGACGCGCTTGATCAACTCCCCGGTGGGCTGCGGGCCGTGGTCGTCCTCCGCGACGTGTACGACCTTCCCCACGCCGAGATCGGCGAGCACCTCGGCATCTCGTCCACCGCGGCGAAGGTCCGGTTGCACCGCGCGCGAACGAAGCTGCGAAGCGCCATCGAGGAGTCCGCGCGCAGCGACGAAACGGACGAGCTGATGCCGTCGGTGACCCCCGAGGGACTGCGCGATGCGGTGTGACAGGTATCGCCGCCAGGTGCGGGCGCTGGCCCGCTCCACCGATGCCGGTTCCGGCCGGGTCGCCCGCCATGTCGAGTCGTGCCTCACGTGTCAGGCCGAACTGGCGCGCGAACGACGACTCCTGCGCCAGATGCGGGCGATGCGCCGTGAATCGAGTGTCCCTGGGGGTCTGCTCGAGCGCGTTCTGGCGACGATCGACGAGTCGGGCGTCCGCGAACCCCATCGATCGACCGGCTCGCGTGTCGGTGTCCTGGCGGGCGCTGGTGCGCTGGCCGGCGTCATCGTCGTGGGTCTCGGGACCCGCGTCGGACGGCGCGCCTTGGGTCTGGCGAGCTGATGTGGAGCGCCGATCGGCGACGAGGGATTGGGAACAGGCTGCTGCTATCGTGGGAAATCGGCCAACTTGGCCGTTGCGTACGCGCGCCTCGGTGCGTTCTCGCACAGGGCAGTAGCTCAATTTGGTAGAGCACCGGTCTCCAAAACCGGCGGTTGGGGGTTCAAGTCCCTCCTGCCCTGCTGAACCGCTTCGGCGGTCCACCCGCTCCCGGCCCCCCGGAAGCCTGATCCTCCTGGTGGAGGTACGTGATTCATGGCGATGAACCGACAGACCCGACGCCACCTGCAGAAGCAGGGGGAGATGTCGGCCGATGGCGCGCCCGTCGGCAAGCGCGACCGGCGTCCCGCTGCTGCCCAGCAGCAGGAGACCGAGCGCACCAGCCCTGCTGGCTTCGTTCGCGAGGTGCGGGGTGAGCTCCGCAAGGTCGTGTGGCCGACGCGTGAGGAACTGATCAACTACTCGGTCGTCGTGTTCATCACCATCGTGGTACTCACCGCGATCATCGCCGGATTCGACTACGTGACGGGCGAAGGGGTTCTGCGCCTCTTCGATGTGAACTAATGACAGACGCCAACGACACCGATGCTGACCTGGACCCGATGGCGGCCGCCCGCCGTCTTCTCGGCGCCGAGCCGGCTGCCCCCGACGCCGCGTCGAGCGACGAGGGCGACACCTTGGTTGCCGACGACACGGTTGCCGACGACACGGTTGCCGACGACACGGTTGCCGACGACGCCGCTGCGCCTGCGGTCACCGTCGATCCCGAGACCGGCGAGATCCTCGACGCGGGTGATGTGATCGACGAGGACGTTCTGCTCGAGCCGGCCGAGGAGGACCTGTCGCCCTACGACCGGCCCGGCAAGTGGTTCGTCGTGCACACCCAGTCGGGCTACGAGAAGAAGGTCAAGCAGAACCTCGAAGCTCGCATCCAGTCCTTCAACATGGAGGACAAGATCTACGAGGTCGCCGTCCCGATGGAGGACGTCGTCGAATTCAAGAACGGCCGCAAGGTCGTCGTGCAGAAGAAGATGTTCCCCGGCTACCTACTCATCCGCTGTCGCCGGGGCGACGACGTGCACCACATGATTCGCAACACCCCCGGTGTCACCGGGTTCGCGGGTCCCGGTGGCAAGCCGTCACCGTTGCGTCGCCGCGAGGTCGAGTCGTTCCTTCAGGCCAAGAAGGACGGCGAGGAGCCGCAGCGTAAGACCAAACCGCGGATGATCTACGAATTCGACGAGAACGTCCGCATCAAAGAAGGCCCGTTCGCGGACTTCCAGGGCCAGATCGTCGAGATCAACGAAGAGCAACTCAAGGTCAAGGTGCTCGTCAACATCTTCGGCCGGGAGACCCCGGTCGAACTCGACTTCGCGCAGGTCGCGAAGATCTGACCTCATCTGCCGACCTTCGGGTTGGCGCCCACCCGCTCATCGCGGGCACCATGTTCTGTCTCGCTCTCGGCCCG
>CAYUBX010000627.1:0-2577 GCA_964443165.1 uncultured Acidimicrobiales bacterium | reverse complement strand
CCAACGACGCGGAAATCGAGCGCCGTGCCAGCGCGATCGGCCGCGAGGCCGATGAACTCCGCCAGAACGGACTGTGCGGTCGCCCCGACGAGGTGCTCCAGCGACTAGGCGATTGGAAGGACGCCGGGGCGGAAAGGATCTACCTCCAGGTCCTCGACCTGGACGACATCGAGCACGTCGCGCTTCTCGGCGAGAGCTTCATCGGAAAGGTCTGAACAGCTGCGCGTCAGGGGCGCACGGCGCGCTTGTCGCGTCCTGCCAACTTGTGAAGCACCGGCTGGGCCAGCTTCACGAATCGGCACGCCAGCGCCCGCGTCTCTCGCGGATCGATGAGATCGACCACGTCACCCTTGTGGGCTGCGCGGAACGGCGAGCGCAGCCTCAGAAGCCGCTCCTCGATGGCCTCGCGGTGCGCGTCAGGATCTTCGGCCGCCTCGATCTCGCGGCGGTACGCGGCTGCGACGCCTCCCTCGATGGGAATCCCGCCCCACTCGCCTGCCGGCCAGCCGTATCGCAGATTGAGGCCGCCGGGGAGCCCGATCGAGTTCGGCGCGTCAGCAGCGACTCCGTAGCTCTTTCGAACGTTGAACTCGACCTTCGGAACCTTCGCTTCCGCTGACGCGATGAGCGCGCGGGTTCCGCGGCGCATTGTGGCGATGCGCTCAGCATGCGATCCGAGCATGAAGCCCGGCATGTCCAGAAAGATCACGACCGGGAGGTTGAACGCATCGCAGAGGTCAACGAAGTGCGCGTACTTGTCGGCCGCGTCACCGTCCATCGCGCCCGCCTTCACCATCGGATCCGATGCGACGACTCCGCAGCTGTAGCCGTCCAGGCGAGCGAACGCGGTGATCACCGCGCCGGCATAGTGGCGTCGCATCTCGAAGAACTCACCGTTGTCGACCACGTGACCGATGAGGTCGCGCATGCTGTAGCCACGCCGTCGATTGGTCGGGATGATGTTCAGCAGCTCCTCGGGACGCCGATCCGGCGGGTCGCCCGTCTCCACTCGCTCCGCAACGTCGCTCGTCGTATTGGGAAGGTACGAGAGGAACGTCTTGATCTGCTCGAAGGCCTCGTCCTCGGAGTCGGCAACATTGTCAACCTGTCCCGACTCGACGACGTGCATCTGCCAGCCGCCCAACTGCTCCTTGTCGAGCGTCTCCCCGATCGCCCTCTGCACCACCGGCGGGCCAGAGGGGAAGATCTGTGACCGGCCTTTCACCATCACTGTGAAGTGCGCGAGGAGAGCGGCCGCTGCGGGCCAGCCGGCCACGGAGCCAAGAATTCCGGAGGCAACCGGAACCTTGGTCAGCACCTCGATCGTCTCCCACCACAGGTCCCCCTGCGGCAGGCCCATGTGGCCGTCCTCCTCGTCCTGCTTTGACGAGTGGCCGACGCCCTCACGCAGCTGGATGTAGGGAATCCCGAACTGCAGCGCCAGCTTGTGGACGAACTGGTGCGGAATCTTGTGAACGTCGTGGGGGCTACCGCCAGAGATGGTGAAGTCATCACCGCCGATGGCGACCGGCCGGCCGTCGATCTCGCCCAGCCCCATCACATACCCGCCCGGGGTGAAGCTGACGAGGTCACCCGCCTCGTCGTACTCGGCGGCGCCCATGAGCTCGCCCATCTCACTGAACGAGCCCGGATCGAGCATCTTGTCGAGCCGCTCGCGCACGGTGTACCGGCCGCCTTTGTGCTGCCGCTCGACTCGCTCCTCACCACCGAGCTCAGCGGCGAGCTCCCGCACGTAGTCGAGGTCCTCCACCGCCTTGTCCCAGCCCATCCCGGGCTTCCAGAACTCGCGATCCGGCTCGATCGGCATCACAACCTCCGTCGTCGATGCGCAGACCGTAGGTCAGGCGCGCGCCACGGCGACGGGATGCGCGTCCGAGGACGGGAGCCGCGGATCAGCGGGAGTGATGCGAGGCTGACGCGTCAGAGAACGCGATACACGTCGTAGGTGACCTTGTTGTCGGCCGAGCGACCGACGCCGACCGCCTGGAGGTCGTTGAGCCAGGCGTAGTTCTCCGAGCCGGTTTCGAACAGCGGCGCACTGCGGATCTCGGTCGTTCCGTCGTCCTGGGGATGTCCGATGCCCTGGTACTCCATCAAGATGTGCTCGCCGTCGTCGGTGACGAGCTGGAGGCGGACATCCAGTTTGATGACGCGATTCTGACGCGCGTACACCCAGTCCCCCGCAGGGGCGACCACCGTGCCTCGGACCTTGGGCCCCTCGAAGGAACCCCCATCCACGGGCGCGATGAGCCGGGTACCGCTCGGGCCGTTGGCGATGAGCGCGTGCTCAAACGACCCGACATTCGCCGTCAGGCTGAAGAGGAACTCAACGTCGATCTGCGAAGCTGCCATCGCGGCAAGCTAGCTGTCGCGCTGGCACGCGTCAGCAGAGCTCACTCCAGAACGCCAGCCACTGCGAGCTCGGCGATCTTGTCGGTGTCATAGCCAAGGATGCCTTCGAGGACCTCGAAGGTGTGTTGGCCGTAGCTCGGGCCCGCGTCAGTGATCCCGTCCGTGGAGCGCGACATCTGGAAGCGTGTCCCCTCGACCCACATC
>CAYUBX010000626.1:0-2578 GCA_964443165.1 uncultured Acidimicrobiales bacterium | reverse complement strand
TCTCGATGATCAGACCACCCGAGAACAGCAGGTTGATGCGCTCCTCACGTGTCGCGCCGAACGCCGGAGTGTCGAAGATGAACTGCTTCACCTCCTCGACGAAGTATCCAGCTGGGTAGGTGAGGTCGGGATCGGGAGCGACCAGCTGGATCGGTTCGGTGCGCGCAGCCTCCGCCTCCTCGTCGGAGGCGCGCGCTGTCTCGACGAGGGCGTCGATCACCAACGACCTGCGGGCCACCGCCGCCTCGGCGTCCGCGTAGGGGTCGTAGCGGGAGGGAGCCTTGATCAGTCCGGCGAGAAGAGCGGCCTCTCCCAGCGTCAGCTCTCCGACCGTCTTCCCGAAGTACGTCTGGCTCGCCGCCTCGATCCCGTAGGCGCCGGCTCCGAAATACACCGTGTTCAGGTAGAACTCGAGGATCTCCTCTTTGGTGTACTCGCGCTCGATCTGGAACGCGAGCGACGCCTCCTGGATCTTGCGGTCAACTGTGCGATCTGTGAGGAGCAAGGCGTTCTTGACGTACTGCTGGGTGATCGTCGACCCGCCCTCGACGACATCGCCCGCCTCGACGTTGCGCCACGCCGCCCGGACCACAGCGCGCAGGTCGACTCCACGGTGGTTGAAGTACCGACGGTCCTCGATCGCCACCACCGCATCGACCACGTGATCGGGGATCGCCTCGAAGTCGATCTCGACCCGGTTCTCGATGCCGTGCAACACCGTGATCTCGCTACCGTCCGCCGCGAGGATCGTCGACGACTGCGCGTTGGGCGGCAACGCGGGCGTGAGATCCATCGTCTCGTAGGTACAGGCGGTGCCGAGAGCCGAGGCGGCAAGCAGCACCGCTCCGAGGCGGCGCACCCTTCTCATTGTGAGACATGTCGACCCCAATGTGGTGGTGGGTAGGCCATACCTTCGCTGCGCTGAGCCCGTTTCGGCCACACAGGCGATCTCTCCGGGTGAAGTACCGCGCGATCGCGCTCACGGAGAGCTTCAACTCCTTCATCCACGGCACGCCGATGGCGTGGGGCCATCTGG
Source organism: uncultured Acidimicrobiales bacterium (assembly GCA_964443165.1). Classification (GTDB taxonomy): domain Bacteria; phylum Actinomycetota; class Acidimicrobiia; order Acidimicrobiales; family Poriferisodalaceae; genus JAYPWI01. The sequence continues at coordinate 1,542 of CAYUBX010000626.1, read as the reverse complement.
CGGTCGCGGCCGGGTGGAGTGTTGCGGGGACCCTTCTGGCTCTTCGGTTCTTCTGCAGGACCCCCGCCGGTGAGCACAGGACCGAGTGCCCATCGTTTACGGCATGGACTACCTGGGTATGTGGTGGCTAGGGCATCGTGGTTCGAACTCGACGCCGTCCCGGCGAGCAGAGGCCGAGAGTCATCTGTGCCGGCTCAAATATCAGACAAACATCAAGAGATGCTTAAATCAGTCATCAGCACTACACAGAGTGGTCGAATGGCAATAGGGTCCGAGCATGATCTCCGCCCGTCACGCCGGGCGTCGAGACTGGGGCATCGCAGGGGCTCTAGCGTTCGGCGTCTCACTCTGGCAGCTCTGGCTGCACTCATTCGCCCTCGAAGGGCACTCCGACACCGCGCTGGGACACCTCGCTCACTGGTTGAGGGATGGCGCTCTCCTGGTGATTCCGGCGTACCTCGCCGTTCGGCTGGGGAAGGCGGCCGCCCGCCGGCGACGCGGCGCGGCTCGATCGTCGATCGCAGCCGAACCGGGCTGGGTCGCGCTGGCGTTCTTCGTCATCCTCGTCCCGCTCGTGGGGCTGCACGGCGTTCTCGACGACCTTTTCGGCACAGGCGATCCGTTCGCCGAGCTCGCGCCTGCACCTGGCGCCGGGTACCTACTTCTCGGTACCGATGTGCACCAGAGCGCTGGCCTGATCGGCAACCTCACCCACGGCCTGCGCGATGCGGCGCTGAGCATTCCGGTCGCCTTCATGATCGGTCTGGCAGCAGCGCTGATCGCGACCAGGCGCGAGGCCGTGCCGACCCCGATCGTCGATGACATGGTTCCGGCGTCGATGTCCAAGCGCGAGTTCCTCAAGTACGGCGGCGCCGGGGCGGTTGCGGTCACCCTTGGCTCAGGTGCCCTCATCTCAGCGTCCGGTCGTCGCGCACACGCAGAAGAACAGGTCCGGGCGACGCCATGGCTCACGGACGACATCGAGCTGTTCATGAACGACGGCATCAACAAGATGATCGACGGCGTCCCCGTGTACAGCTGGGGCTGGGGTCTCACGAGTGGCCCGGTGGACGAGGCCGATGCACTCCACGTGCCCGGCCCGGTGCTGTGGACGTACGGCGACGAGCGGGTGCGCCTCGGCGTCACCAACAACCTTGCCGAGCCACACAACTTCGAGATCGAAGGGGTCGTCGACCGCGGACCCATCGCCCCAGGGCAGCGGGTCGAGGTGGAGTTCGACGCCCCGTCGCCCGGTACCTACATCTACGGCGACAACTCGAATGGCCTGGTCAACCGGGTTCTCGGTCTCCACGGCGTGCTCATCGTGATGCCGGCCGACCGGTCGATGCGAGTTCACCCGGCGCTGGATCCAGAGCACTGGACCTTCGTGTCCCAGTGGGTCTGGGTGTTCAACGAGATCGACCCACGCTTCAACGCCCGAGCACAGGCGGGGTTGCCGATCGACCCCGAGCAGTACAACGAAGAGTTCACGCCGAGGTACATCACCGTGAACGGACGCATGGGAAGCGAGGCCGACCACTC
>CAYUBX010000625.1:0-2578 GCA_964443165.1 uncultured Acidimicrobiales bacterium | reverse complement strand
AAAGAACCATTCGCCACCATAGCAAAATGGCGACGAAGTCCTAGTTGGCTCCCCTGAGAGGACTCGAACTCGCACAATTCTCGGTTCGTAGGGAACTCACAAGTGGGCGCGTGGTCTCCTACTTTTCCACGTCCAACGGCAAGCGGGTTCAGGCCCTCGGCGGTGCCAAGAACCACATGCTCGTGCTGCCAGACGCAGACGTGGACATGGCCGCCGATGCAGCGGTCAGCGCCGCCTATGGCTCGGCCGGCGAGCGCTGCATGGCGATCTCCGCCCTCGTGGCGGTGGGCGACGTGGCCGACCCCCTCATCGAGGCGATCTCCAAACGCATTCCCGACGTGAAGATCGGTGCAGGCGACGAGCCGGGCGCGGAGATGGGCCCCCTGATCACCGCGGAGCATCGCGATCGGGTCGCGGGCTACGTGGAGCGAGCTCAGTCGGACGGCGCCGTGGCCGTGGTCGACGGCGGCAAGGCCGAGCTTCCCGCCGATGGGTTCTTCTACGGCCCGACGTTGCTCGACTCGGTCGCCCCCTCGATGGAGTGCTACCGGGACGAGATCTTCGGACCGGTCCTCAGTGTGGTGCGCGTCGACACGTTCGACGAGGGGCTCCAGCTCATCAACGACAACCCCTACGGCAACGGCACCGCCATCTTCACGAGGGACGGTGGCGCGGCGCAGCGTTTCCAGTACGACGTTCAGGTCGGCATGGTGGGCCTCAACGTGCCCATCCCCGTGCCGGTCGCCTACCACTCGTTCGGCGGGTGGAAGGCGTCGCTCTTCGGCGACACGCACATGTACGGGCCTGAGGGCGTGCGATTCTTCACCCGCTCGAAGGTGGTCACCGCCCGCTGGCCCGACCCCTCGACCAGCAGCGTCGACCTCGGATTTCCACGAAACACCTGAACAGGAGCACCTTCGATGCAGACTCGGTTGTTCATTGGCGGGCAGTGGCGCGACGGTTCCGATGGTGAGGAGTTCACCGTCACCAACCCCGCCAACGGCGAAGAAGTAGCTCGTGTGGCCTCGGGAACCGCGGCAGACGCGGTGGCAGCGGTCGATTCCGCGGCGGCTGCACAGGCGGCATGGGCGGCGGAGCCTTCCCGCGTTCGAGGTGAGATCCTGCGCAACTGCTGGACCACTCTGATCGATCACACCGATGAGCTCGCCGAGTTGATCGTCCGTGAGCACGGCAAGCCGCTGGCCGATGCGGCAGGGGAGGTGGCGTACGCCGCCGAGTTCTTCCGCTGGAACGCGGAGGAGGCGGTCCGGATCCAGGGGACCATCGGCTGGTCTCCCACCGGCGCCAACCGGATGATCGTCCACCACCCGCCCGTCGGAGTGGTGCTGATGGTGACGCCGTGGAACTTCCCGGCGGCGATGATCACCCGCAAGGTCGCGCCTGCGCTGGGAGCCGGCAACGGCGTGGTGATCAAGCCACCCAAGTACACGCCGCTGACGGCGCTGCGGCTCGCAGAACTCCTCACCGAGGCAGGCGTCCCTGGCGGACTGGTCAACGTGGTCCCCTCGTGGAGCGCCAGCACCGTGTTCGACGCCGCGGTCGAGCAGCGGGCGACGCGCATGGTGTCGTTCACCGGCTCCACCGAGGTTGGGCGGGTGCTGCTTCGCCGAGCCGCCGATCGAGTGCTGAAGGTGGCGATGGAGCTCGGCGGCAACGCGCCGTTCGTGGTGTTCGAGGACGCGGATCTCGACGCCGCGGTCGAGGGCGCGATGGTCGCCAAGATGCGGCACAGCGCGGAGACGTGCACGGCCGCCAACCGGTTCCTCGTCGAAGCCGGCGCCGTGGACGAGTTCACCTCCAAGCTCGCGGCCGCCATGGGCGCGGTGAAGGTCGGGGATGGGATGGCCGACGGCGTCACCTGCGGTCCGATGATCGACGCCGCTGCCGTCGAGTCGATCGACAGGCTCGTCACCTCGGCGGTGTCCGGGGGGGCTGAAGCCGTGTTGGGCGGCGGTCCGATCGACGGTCCGGGCTTTTTCTACGAGCCCACCGTTCTCACCAACGTGTCTCCCGGTGCCGACATCGCCCACGAGGAGATCTTCGGTCCCGTTGCGCCGGTGATCCCCTTCACCGATGTCGACGCGATGATCGACCAGGCCAACGACACAGAGATGGGTCTCACCGGCTACGTGTACACGCAGGATCTCGCCAAGGGGCTCGCGGTCTCGGAGCGGATCCAGGCTGGGATGATCGGCCTCAACCGCGGTGCTGTGTCGGATCCCGCTGCGCCGTTCGGAGGCATGAAGCAGAGCGGTCTGGGGCGCGAGGGAGCGGCCGAGGGCATCCTCGAGTTCACCGAGACTCAGTACATCGCCACCAGCTGGTAGCAGTGGGTGCCCTACTGGGGCCTCTCGAGGACGTGCATTACGCAGACGGCGCCCACGCCGACCATGTGGGCGACGCCGAGTCGGGCGTCGGGCTGCTGGCGGACGCCGGCCTCTGCGCGGAGCTGGCGTGTCACCTCGCACACCTGGCCCGCACCGGTCGGCCCGATCGGATGACCCATCGACAGCAGGCCGCCGGACGGGCTCACCGCGCAGGAGCCACCGATGTCGAA
>CAYUBX010000624.1:0-2592 GCA_964443165.1 uncultured Acidimicrobiales bacterium | reverse complement strand
GGCGCCGGCAAGACCACGGCGATGAAGATGCTGCTCGGCCTCGTGCGCCCCACGAACGGCAGCGCCCATCTCCTCGGTACCCACCTGGGCGATCCTGGGTTCGGGCATGCCCTCCGGCGGACGGGCGCCCTCATCGAGGCCCCTGCGCTGTACGAGCGCCTCACCGCGAGGCAGAACCTCCAACTCCAGGCGAAAGCGCTCGGCCTCACCATCGGCGATCCCGCTCTAATGATCCTGGACGAACCGGCCAACGGGCTCGACCCTGCCGGAATCGTCGAGATTCGCCACCTTCTGCGGCGACTTCCGCAACGCGGCACCACCGTTCTGGTGTCGTCACATCAACTGGCTGAGGTCGAGCAGGCCTCCGACAGCCTGCTCGTGCTGGCACGGGGACGCCTGATCGCGAGCGGAACCACCGACGAGATTCTTCGAGGCCGGGAGAGCAACACCTTCACGGTGCGACTGGAGGCCTCGGAGATCTCGGTGGCGACTGCCGCACTCTCCAACCACGACCTGTCGCCGGATCCCGGACCCGACGAGACGATTCGTGTCCAGCTGCCGCCGCAGTGGAGCGGCCGAGACCTCAATGGGCTGCTCGCCGACCACGGCGTGATCGCCTCCGAACTCCGCCGCGACCGGATCAACCTCGAGGACGCGTTCCTCGACATGTTTCGCACGACCACTCCGACCCCAGGAAGCAACTGACCCATGCCTGAGCACCTCTCCACCCCCCACCCCACGCCACGGCCCTCGACGGGCATGTGGCAGGCCGACCTCTACAAGCTCCGCACACATCGGACCCCCGCCGCCATCGCCGGCGTCCTGCTCCTCGGACTGCTGGCTCCCTCGGCGGTGATGATCTGGTACACGCCGTCGGACCCCATCGCCTACGTCGAGACGTGGTCGACCGTGTTCGCGATCCTCGCTCCTCTCGCCGCGATCGTCTACGGCGGCTGGCTGGTGGGCACCGAGTACAAGCAGGGCACCCTCAAGAGGATGCTGACGACCGAGCCGCGACGTCTCCGGGCTCTCGGCGCCAAGGCCACAGCCGGCGTCACGACGTTGGTCCTCGGGCTGGTCGGCGCCATCGACGTCGGCTGGGCCGGCGCCTGGGTCGTCGGTGAGTTCAACGGCGTTGCGGTTCCCTTCCAGACCCGAGACCTTCTCGCAACCGTCGTGTCCTCCACGCTGTACGCATCGATCGCCTTCAGCCTGGCGACGATCACCCGCAACGGGGCGTTCGGAATGGTCGCCACGACCGGCCTCCTGCTGGTGCTCGACCCACTCATCAGCCTGATCCCCACGGTCGGCGACTACACACTGGGGTCTGTGATCGGCGTTGTCGACGAAGCGATCTCCGGCGAGGTCTCGCCCTTCGAGACCGCATCGATCGCGACCTCGACAGCAGCGGCAGTGCTGGCGGCGTGGATGGCGGGTCTCACGCTGACGACGACGCGCCTCTTTGTCAGGAGGGACGTGTGACAGACGGCGGCGCCGACGCCGAGCCGAGTCTCCCCACCGTGGCCACCCCGGTCCGCACAGCGGACCGCATCACGTCGCTCGACGCGGTGCGAGGGGTGGCCACCCTCGGCATTCTGGTGATGAACGCTGTCGCGTTCGGTCTCGTCGACGCCGCCTACTTCAACCTCGACGCGGGCGGCACGGACAACGCCGTGGATCGAATCATCGGGATCGTGAGCCTCGTGCTCGTGGACCAGAAGATGATGGCGCTGTTCTCGCTTCTGTTCGGTGTCGGTGTCGTGATCTTCGCCGAGCGCGCCGCGGCGAAGGGGCGCCGTGTCGGCTGGCTCAGCCTGTGGCGCTTCGTTCTGCTTCTCGGTATCGGGTTCGCACACAGCCTGCTGTGGGACGGCGATGTCCTGATCCTGTACGCGATCTGTGCCCCGATCGTGCTGCTCCTCCGCAATCGGCGACCCGTCACCCTTCTGATCCTCGGATCACTCCTCGCGCTCGCGGGCCCTGCCCTCGCTCCCCTCGCGCAAGGCGAGGTGGGTCCCGACGGGCAGGGCCTCGGCGATCTGTGGCTGGCCAGAGGGGGCGACCCGTCCGACGCGCTGTTCGCCCACTTCCTGGTCGACGCCTTCGGACGAGCCCTCGGCCTCATGCTGATCGGCGTCGCGCTCTACCGGTGGGGCGGCGTGCAAGGTCACCTGACGGTCGACGCGTACCGACGGATGATCCGGTGGGGTTTCGGGCTCGGAGTGCCCTTCGCTCTCGTCGGCGTGGTGATTCGCGGCGTCGCCGACTGGTCACCCGACGTCGCGATCATCGGCCAGATCCCCAACGGGTTGGCGACCATTCCCATGGCGATGGGGTACCTCGGGTCGATCGTGCTCTGGAACCAATCGGGCTCTCGCCACCGCGAGCGCGTCACCAACGTGGGACGCATGGCCCTCACCAACTACCTGACCCAGAGCGTGCTCGGGGTCCTCGTCCTCACCGAAGCGTTCTCCGGTGTCGCTCTCGGCCGAACGGCGATTCTCGGCTTCATCGTCGCCGTGTGGGCTGTCCAGCTCTGGTGGAGCACATGGTGGCTGGAGCGCTTCCGTTTCGGACCTGTGGAATGGGCCT
>CAYUBX010000623.1:0-2595 GCA_964443165.1 uncultured Acidimicrobiales bacterium | reverse complement strand
CCCATCTTCTCGGCTTCGGTTGCTCAGCTCATGGCCACCTTCGCCGAACTGCAGGTCAAGGGCTTCGAGATCCCCGGCTATCCCGATGAGCCCTCCACCCCGGCCGAGGAGGAGGTCCGCGCCCGCTACGACACGGTCAAGGGCAGCGCGGTCAACCCCGTTCTCCGCGAGGGAAACAGCGACCGTCGGGCTCCACGCGCCGTCAAGGAGTTCGCTCGCAAGAACCCCCACAACATGGGCGCATGGGCCTCAGACAGCGCAACGCACGTTGCCACCATGGGCCAAAACGACTTCCGCTCCAATGAGCAGTCGGTCACCGTCGACACGGCAGGCGCTCTGGCCATCGAGTTCGTGGACGGCGCCGGAACGGTCTCGGTTCTCAAGAAGGTCGACGTGCAAGCCGGCGAGGTGGTGGACAGCAGCTTCATGTCCGCGTCCGCGCTCCGCGTCTTTCTCGACCGCGAGATCGCCGATGCCAAAGACAAGGGCGTTCTCTTCAGCCTCCACATGAAGGCCACGATGATGAAGGTCAGCGACCCGATCATCTTCGGCCACTGCGTGAAGGCCTATTTCGCCAACGTCTTCGACAACCACGGTGCCCTGCTCGACGAGCTCGGCGTCAACGTCAACAACGGCCTGGGCAACCTTCTGAACGCCATCGAGAATCTGCCGGCCGATCAGAAGGCCGCGATCGAAGCGGACATCCAGGCGGCCTACGACAACGGGCCCGACCTGGCCATGGTCGACAGCGACCGCGGGATCACCAACCTCCACGTGCCGAGCGACTTCATCGGCGACGCCTCGATGCCAGCCATGATCCGCGACTCCGGGAAGATGTGGAACCCCGCCGGCGAACAGCAGGACTGCAAGGCCACCATTCCCGACTCCAGCTACGCGGGCGTGTACCAGGCCACGATCGAGGACTGCATCGCCAACGGCGCCTACGACCCCGTCACCATGGGGTCGGTGCCCAACGTTGGGCTCATGGCCCAGAAGGCCGAGGAGTACGGCAGCCACGACAAGACGTTCGAGCTCGAGTCCGCCGGAACGATGCGCGTCGTCGATGGCTCGGGTGAGGTGCTCATGAGTCACGAGGTCGAGGCGGGCGACATCTGGCGCATGTGCAGCGTCAAGGACATTCCCGTCCAGGATTGGGTGAAGCTGGCGGTCACGAGGGCCAGGGCCACGGGCGCCCCCGCCGTGTTCTGGCTCGACGAGACACGCGCCCACGATGCCCAGCTGATCCAGAAGGTGAACCGCTACCTCGGCGACCACGACCTGGAGGGCATCGAGATGCACATCATGTCGCCGGTCGACGCCACGAAGTTCTCCTTGGAGCGCATCCGCCGCGGCGAGGACACCATCTCGGTCACCGGCAACGTCCTGCGCGACTACAACACCGACCTGTTCCCCATTCTCGAGCTCAACACCTCGGCCAAGATGCTGTCGGTGGTGCCACTCCTCAACGGTGGTGGCCTGTTCGAGACCGGCGCCGGCGGGTCGGCCCCCAAACACGTGCAGCAGTTCGAGAAGGAGAACCACCTTCGCTGGGACTCGCTCGGAGAGTTCCTCGCCCTCGCTGTCAGCTTCGAGCATCTGGGTAACGCAGCCGATAATCGCACCGCCACCCTTCTGGGCGACGCGCTCGACTCAGCCACCGGACGCTTCCTCGACGAGGCAAAGAGCCCGAGCCGCAAGGTCAATGAGATCGACAACCGGGGCTCCCACTACTACCTGACCATGTACTGGGCTGAGGCCATGGCCAATCAGACCGACGACGCAGGGCTGGCCGCCACGTTCGCGCCGCTGGCTGAGGCACTCGGCTCCAACGAGGAACAGATCACCGCCGACCTCATCGAGTGCCAGGGTGTGCCCATGGACATCGACGGCTACTACTTCCCGGTTCCGGCGAAGGCCGCGGAGGCCATGCGGCCGAGCGCCACGCTCAACGAGATCATCGACGGGTTCGCCACCTGAACCGATGAACGACTCCAGGGTCCGCCAACTCTCCGATGACCCGCGCCAGCAGATCCTCGATGCTCGTGAGGATGCCTGGGCCGGGTGCCTCGCCGCGAGGGGTCGAATCGCGGCGCTGGTCGACGACGGGTCCCTCGTCGAGTACGGGCTGTTGGCGGGGCGCACATCCGACGTGGACGACGACGCCCCGTCCGACGGCATGGCGGGTGGCGTCGGCGAGATCGACGGCCACCCGACCGTGGTGGTGGCGTTCGACCTCGAGGTCGCTCGCGGAACCCACAGCGAGCGCAACCAGCGCAAGCTCGGCAAGCTGATCTATCTCGCCGTCACCAACCGCTGGCCGCTGGTTCTCTTCATCGAGGGGGACGGTGCCCGCCGGGACGACGCGCGGCCGCCACCCCCAATCGTCCAGTACACGCGAGCGCGCTGGGATGCATTCGATGGCCTCGCAGAGTTGTCCGGCTGGGCGCCAACGGTCGCGATCGTCAGCGGTGATGCGCTCGACGCATCCGCCGCTCTCGCCATGTTGTGCGACACCGTGATCGGTGTCGCTGGAGCGAGGCTCGGCGGCACCGAGAGCCGGTCCGAACGAGTGAGCTACCGCCCCGTCGAGGAACA
>CAYUBX010000622.1:0-2597 GCA_964443165.1 uncultured Acidimicrobiales bacterium | reverse complement strand
CGGGCTGGGTGATCTCGATGGGTTGGAGGTCAGTGCGCATCGGTCCGTAGTCGGCCTCGACGGACTCGACGTCGTAGTTGCCCCGTTCGTCAGCGAGTGGCCACGTTCCGAAGTCCTCTACGTGAAGAACCTCGAGCGTGTCGACGTCGATGTGAACGAGGATGCCGTCGAGCGGGTAGGCGTAGCCGTTGTCGGTCGGTTCGGGGCGGAAGAAGCCGATGCACCGCTGGACCCGTCGCCCGGCCTCGAACTCGAACCCGTAGTCGCCGGTGGGCCACGGGTCGATCTGCACTTTCGACACGTCGTCCACCCCGCGGGCGGCGACCGCGGCCTGGAATGCCTCGCTGTCGCGGCACGCCTGCTGCACGGTGGCGATCTCGAGGAAACCGATGCGCGGGACCACGTCGGCTTGGTGTTCCCACCGGTCGACCTCGCCCCGGCTCACGGACACGGTGGCCTCGTAGACCTCGCCGCCGTTGCGCACTACCACCTCGAGACGGCGGTCCACCTCGTCGCCCGGTGTCCAGGCCGCCACCTCGGACTTCGGCGGTTCGTGGATGCAGAAGCCGTGGAATCGGGAGGCGTCGTCGACGTGGCCTGCGTCGCGCAGGATCTTCTGCGCCGCACGGGCCTCGTCCTCGGTCATCATCGAGAGCGGGTGCATCTTCGAATGCTAGGCCCACGGCGACACCTCGGCCGCCGCTACGGTTGCTGCCGCACGACGCAAGGAGACTCCAGATGCTCGATGTGGGAACACAGGCACCTGGCTTCACCCTCGCCGACCAGTCGGGCAACGACGTGTCGTTGTCTGATTTCGCCGGTCAGTGGGTGGCGCTGTGGTGGTACCCCAAAGCCTCCACCCCTGGCTGAACGCTGCAGGGTGGCGGGTTCCGTGATCGAACCCCAGAATTCGAGGCCGCCAACGCGGCCATCCTCGGCGCGTCGTTCGACAGCGTCGACGACCAGAAGACCTTCGCCGAGGGCGAGAGCTTTCCCTATCGCCTGCTGTCCGATCCGGACAAGGCGGTCGGTGCCCTGTACGACGCGGTGCGCGAAGAGGGCGAGCCGTACTTCGAGTATGGGCTGCCCCGCCGGGTGAGCTACCTCATCAACCCGAGCGGTGAGGTCGCGAAGGCGTATGACCTGGCCGACCATCCCGATCTCGCCGCGCACGCCGGGGAGATGCTGGCCGATATCCAGGCTCTCAGCTGACCACGCCGAGTTGAGCAACATCGGTGTCCGATACCGATGCTGCTCAACTTCGGTCAGCGTGAACCGGTGAGACCGAAACGACGATGACCGACGCGATCCGCGGTCGGGTCGCCCGACACCTCGAGGTGCTGTACCCGGGACGTGTCGACGAGAGCCTGGTGGGCGCGGTCCTTCGAGCGGTCGGGCTCGATCCGGCGACGCGATCCTCGGTGACCGATCCCGCCGATCCCGCCGATCCGGTCACCCGGTGGGACGAAGGGTCGGCGGTGCTCATCACCTACGCGGACACGGTCGGCGATGGCGCCGCGCCGCTCGCGACCCTGAGCCAGCTGCTGTCTGCCGAGCTGGCCGGCGTCGCGTCCGTCGTGCATGTCCTGCCGTTCTACCCGTGGAGCTCCGACGACGGGTTCGCCGTCATCGACCATCACGAGGTGGAGCCGAGCCTGGGATCGTGGGCCGACATCTCCGCACTCGCCGGCAAGGCAGCCGTGATGGCGGATCTGGTGATCAATCACCGAAGTGCGTCGTCGGCCGAGTTCGCCGCGTTCGTCCGCGGCGAGAGCCCCGGCCGCGACTGGTTCGTGACGGCGTCGCCGGAAGCCGACCTCTCCCCGATCATCCGGCCACGGACGCACCAGCTGCTACGCGCCGTGGAGACAGCGGCCGGGCCGCGCCACGTGTGGTGCACCTTCAGCCACGACCAACCCGATCTCGACTTCGGCAACCCCGAGGTCCTGCTCGACACTCTCCGCGTGGTGGATCGGCTGATCACCGCCGGCGTCACCTGGCTCCGCCTCGACGCCGTCGCGTACGTGTGGAAGCAGCTGGGGACGTCGTGCATTCACCTGCCACAGACCCACGAGCTTGTGAAGCTGGTTCGCACCCTCCTCTCGTCAAGAGAGCCGCGGGCCGTCGTCGTGACCGAGACGAACGTGCCTCACGACGAGAACGTCAGCTACCTGGGGGACGGCGACGAGGCCCATGTCGTCTACAACTTCAGCCTCCCACCCCTCCTGGTTCACGCCGCCCTCACAGGTGACACGGCTCCGCTCCATCGGTGGCTCGCTGCGACCGCTCCACCGCCCGCCGGGACGACGATGCTGAATTTCATCGCCAGCCACGACGGCATCGGTGTGCGGCCTGCGGAGGGTCTCCTCACCGACGGACAGATCGATGCCCTCGTCGGCGCAGCCCACGAGGCGGGCGGCCTCCATTCCGACTACTCGACGCCGAATGGGCCGCGGCCGTACGAGCTCAACGTGTCGCTGTTCGATCTCCTCGGCGGGGCCGAGCGCAACCTCGCGGCCCACACCGTGATGATGTGTCTGTCGGGCGTGCCAGCGTTCTACGTGCATGCGCTTCTTGGGACACCCAACGACCACGAC
>CAYUBX010000621.1:0-2600 GCA_964443165.1 uncultured Acidimicrobiales bacterium | reverse complement strand
GGTTGCGGAAGCGGTCGGGGGTGCGCTCGCTGAAGTTGGCGATGATCGTGGCGTCGTAGGTGTCGGCGAGGGCACCCAGTTCGTCCATGCGACGCGCATCGTCGAGCGGGCCGTCGCTCACCGCACTGCTCTCGCTCCACACGATCAGGTCGACATCCGGTGGCTGTGTCTCGAGCGCAGCGACGTGGCGATCGAACACTGCGGCCTCGTCGCTGGTGACGGCGTTGGTCCCGAGCTCGCCGCCGGCCTGCACCACCGCGACGTCGAGCGGTTCGTCGTCGCTCCCGGACGGCGCCACCCCCGCAACGAGCACCAGCGCGATCACCAGAGCGCCGGCGGTCACCGCGATGCGCTGACTCTCGAGAAGACCGGCGAGCAGCACGGCCAGGAACCCGACGAGTGCGATCAAGAGGAGCGGCCCGGCGACGCGCACCACGTCGACCCACGGCGCTTCGACCTGCCCCAGCGCGAGGTTGCTCATCGGCACCCCGCCGAACGGGACCACCCAACGAGTGGCCTCGCCGACAACGAGCGCGGCGGGAACGCCAGCCGCACGCCAGCCTCCGGCCGCGGGAAGGACCACCCACGGTGCCGCCATGATCAGCGCCTCGATCGGGGTCGCGACGATCCACCCCGGGAGCGTGAGGTCGATCATCCACAGGAGCCCGAGGGAGTAGACACCCATCCAGAACAACCAGGCCAGCAGCAGCCGCTGTTTCCACGCATCGGCGCGAAACAGCAGGGTGAAACCAGCGATCCCGATCGGTGCCAGCGGCCACCACCCCCACGGGGGAAGCGACAGGCAGGTGACGACGCCGAGTGCGACGACCGCAACACGGCGACGTCCGTCGGTCATGACCCGCCGAGATAATCGACGACGGCTTGTGCCGCCTCGCCACCCTGGCGGATCACGGCCGGTACCCCGACCCCGCGGTAGCTGGCGCCCGTTACGAAGACACCGGGCAGGTCTTCGCGCATCGCTGCTTCGACTCTGGTGACGAGGCGATCGTGGCCGGGCGCGTACTGAGCGAAGGATCGCGGCCAGCGTGAGACCCGCCATTCGAGAAGTTCGCCGGAGATGTCGAGGATCTCGGCCAACTCCGACGACAGCGCGCTGACCACCGCGTCGTCGTCGAGGGAGATCGCGCGGTCGTCGCCGGCGCGGCCGGCGGACACCCGGAACACGACCGTCTCGTCGTCGGACCAGTGCGGCCACTTGGTGCTCGCCCAGCTGGCCGCCGTCATGAGACGACCCTCGGTCTTGGGCACGAGCATCCCCGACCCGTCGAGCTCCCGACCGACGTCGGTGCGTCGAAAGCCCATCGTGACGAGGACGACGTTGGCGAAATCGATCGTCGCCAGAGGCTCCGAGCTGCGAGGTGACGATTCGGCCAGTAACTCCACCGCCGCGTGCGCCGGCGCTGCGAGGACGACGGCGTCGAACGCTTCGTCCCGTCCTCCGATCGACAGCACCGCCCCGTCCTCGTTGCGCGTGATCGAGGCGACGGCCGTCGAGAGGTGCACCTCCACCTGGCGGAGGCGCTCGGTGAGTACCTCGACGAGATGGCCCATCCCGTCGGGAAAGCCGTAGAACACGGGAGCGTCCGACGGGGGTGCAGCAGCCCGCTGGGCCCGCAGACCGCTGATGAGGCTGCGGTGCTTCCGCGCTGCCGTTTCGAACTGTGGAGTGACCAGATGGAGGTCGAGATCGTCTGTGTTGCCCGCATAGATGCTTCCGACGAGGGGATCCACCAGGCGTTCGGCCACCTGGTCACCCAGGCGACGTCGGATGAGGCCACCGACCGATTCGTCGCCCCCCGGCCAGTCGTCCTTCCGGACGAGATCGAGGCCGGCTCGCAGTGCGGCGAACGGCGACACGATGCCCGAGGTGACGAGGGGCCAGAACCGGACAGGGACACCGAGCGCCAGGCCTTCCGGCAGCTTGCGGAGCTTTCCATCGACGAGGACGTAGGCCGTGCCGCTCGCCGGGCTGACGAAGCGGTCGGTGATGCCGAGCTCCTCGCAGAGCTCGACCCCCCACGGGACCCGGGACAAGAAGGCGTCAGCGCCCTCGTCGATCATGCGGCCCATGAAGGGCGTCGTGGTGAGTTTCCCGCCGAGCTCGGGCCCACGCTCGTAGAGGTGGATGTCGAGGTCGGCGCCGGATTCCTGGAGGCGGTACGCGGCGGTCAGTCCTGCGATCCCACCACCGATCACCGCGACGCGCTGGCTCACTCCTTCACCCCACCGCCCTCACGATGAACGAGCTCCACAACCTGCTCGAGAATCGCTGGGTCGGTCTCGGGGAGAACGCCGTGACCGAGGTTGAAGATGTGACCGGGCTCGCTGCCTGCGGCCTCGAGAACCTGGCGGACCTGTCGCTCGACGACCGGCCAGTCGGCCAAGCACACGGCCGGGTCGAGGTTGCCCTGCACGGCCGCACCCTCGCCGACCCGTCGACGAGCCTCGTCGAGCGGAATGCGCCAGTCGATCCCGACCACATCCGCGCCGGCCTCGCGCATCATCCCGAGCAGCTCACCGGGGCCGACGCCGAAGTGGGCCCGTGGCACGCCGAGGTCGGCGAGCGCGTCGAACACCTT
>CAYUBX010000620.1:0-2608 GCA_964443165.1 uncultured Acidimicrobiales bacterium | reverse complement strand
TGGCAGCGATCCAGTCGCAGAACTGACGGCACCATCGTTCGTTCTCGCCGAACGGCCCCGGGGCGTAGCGACTCGAACGCGCTCCTGCCGTCATCGACGAGCAGAGCTCGACGTCCTCGGCGTTGGTGACGCGCCAGACATCAGCCAGATGGTCTGCGTCGTAGTCGACACCTTCGACCGCTCGCTCGTCGACGATCCAACTGGTGTGGAGAACGCTCCGCTCCGCGTCCAGCGGGAGCACCCAGTTGGTGGAGATGTGATCCGAGGTGAAGTGAAGCCACGCGTTCGGATTCAGCCAGATGGACAGTGTGCTCTCGTCGTGTTGTTCGAAGGGTCCGATGCAACGCGAGCATGCCGGGCGCCCATCGAAGGTGATGGATCTGTGCCCGGCCTTCATCGGATACCGGGCGACTCGAACGGCATCGTCGGTGGCGAACGCATCCTCTTGCCAGGACAAGCCCATTCGTTCCCAGCGCTGCACAGCGCCGTCGAACAGCTTCCGGTACGCCTCCGAGGAGGAACCGTTGAAACTCGAGGGGTCGAACACCTGACACAGTCCCGGATGGTTGACCTGACAGTGCACGCACTCGCGGTTGTTGATCATGATGATCAACCAGTTGGCGTCGACGACCTCACGTTCGTGAAGTGCGAGGCGATACCCGCCTGATGTGAGATGGAAGGGCTCAAGGTAGGGCTCGACCACCGCGGCGATGGCATCGGGTTCGGCGGTGGCAGCGTTCTCCGCGAGGGATGCGAACAACAGACCATGCCGCTCGGCGATGCTCAGTTCGGCGAGCCCTGAGAAGCGATCGTTGGACGTCAGCGCGCTTGCGACTCCGGGTGTCGCGAGCAAGGCGCCGCTGTCGGGGTCGTAGCTCCAGGCGTGGTTTCTGCAGACGAGGCGCGCCGGACAGTGGTCGGTTGCGGCATTCACGAGGTGGGCACTCTGGTGAAGGCATCGGTTCTCGAAACATCGGATCGAGCCGTCGCGGCCGTGAACGACCAGATAGCTGTCGCCCAGAAGGTCGAACGTGAGGATGTCGCCCGGCGAGGCGACGTCGGCGCGGGTCCCGATGAAGAACCAGCGATTGGTGAGCACTCGGCGGGTGCGCTCGACGTCGAACAAGAGCTCGGCCGGTAAGCCGTACCCCGACTGATAGCCGATCTCGCTCATCGTCCGTCCTCCCGGTCGGCCCCATCTTGGTGGAGGAGCCAGCTTCGAAAGGCATCTGCCGCGTTGGATGCGAGGATGTGTCATGCCCGTCCACGCTGACCCCGCCCGCCTCGTCGAGATGGGTGGCCGCGATCCGGATGAGCCGGTCTTCATGCTCAACCTCCTGAGGTACCGCGAGACCGCCGAGTCCGGCCACGGTGTCGACGGCATGAGCGGTCGCGATGCGTACGGCGTCTACGGGCGCAAGTTCGCCGAGCTCAACCCCCGCTTCGGCGGCGAGCCCGTCTTCATGGGGCGGGTTGGTGCCGGGGTCATCGTCGACGAGCACGAATCGTGGGACCTGATGATCCTCGTGCGCTACCCGACGCGCCGACAGTTCGTCGAGATGCTTGCGGATCCCGGCTACCAGGCGATCGCGCCGATCCGGGCCGCAGCGCTCGCCGACTCTCGCCTCATCGAGACCACCGATCTCCTGGGAACCCACGCCGGAGGTGGCTGAGGCGTCGGCCCGTCGCTACTCGACGATGCCGTCGACGGCTGGCTCGTTGCCGGCGGCGATCTCGGCCTTCTTCGTCCCCTTGTCGATGTCCTCGGGGTCCGAGTAGTACCCGAGGGTGAACCCGCCGCCGGTGTACCCGATCAGCTGGGCCAGTTCGGGCGACAGCTCCCGCGCGATGTGCGGCGGGCAGCTGAGGTACTGGTTCTCCTCCTGGCGGAGCCAGTCGAGGCAGTAGTCGACGTTGAGGCCGATCCGCACCGAGTCGCTGATGTTGGCGCCACCACCGTGGAGGATCGAGGAGCGGCAAACACTCGTCGAGGAACTGCTGACGCAGATCCCCGCTCATCAACCCGTCGATGATGACCGCGCCGTTGACGCCCACGGCCTCCACGACCTCGTCCGTGCTGCAGTTCGACGGGAGTGTCTGGAGTCCCACGTCACCACTTCTCGTTCTTCGCGTAGTCACCCAGCGGGACACGGGGCCCGGCGATCGGCGATGGTTCGGCGTCTCCTGCCGGTGGCCATCCCAGTGTGACGATCATGGCGGGCACGATGTCGTCGGGGATTCCCAGGAGGTCGCGCGCCAGGTCGTGGTGGTGGATCGTGACCGGGCAGGTGGCCAGACCCAGGGCATGGGCGGCGACCCCGACTTCGCCTACAGCGGCGACAGCGTCTGGGGACGGACGTCGTAGAGCTGACGTGGGCCTGCGTCGGCCCGGACCGTCGCGACGATGACGACCGGTGCCTGATCGATCCATGCCGCGAAGTCGCCCGCGCCCGTGAGACCCTCCTTGGCCGTCTGCTCGGTGACGACGACCAGGCGAACGGGCTGGGCGTTCTTGGCGGATCCGGCCATCCGCGCCGCGTCCAGGACAGCGGCGAGCGTGGCCTCGTCCACCGGCTGACCGCTGTAGGTCCGCGTGTCTCGCTTGGTC
>CAYUBX010000619.1:0-2609 GCA_964443165.1 uncultured Acidimicrobiales bacterium | reverse complement strand
CGTGAGAAAAGGGCGCGTGGGTGCCGCAAACCGTGCAGTCTCCGTCGGCCTGCCGCGCCACACTGTGGTGGTGGACATCCTCAGCGATCTCGAGGCCCGTGGGCTGATTCACGACACCACCGACCGCGCCGCGTTGGAGGCGCGGCTCGCGGAGGGCCCGATCGTTCTCTATTGCGGGTTCGATCCCACCGCCGACAGCCTCCACGTCGGCAACCTGATTGGCCTCCTCACGCTTCGGCGGTTCCAGCTGGCCGGCCACCAGCCCATCAGCCTCGCGGGTGGTGCCACTGGCATGGTGGGCGACCCCAGCGGCAAGTCGGCCGAACGCAACCTGCTCGACGACGACGGGCTGGCTCGAAACCTCGAGGGCATCGTCCCGCAGCTCAAGCAATTCCTCGACTTCGACGACGGCCCCGCGCCCGCCAAGCTGCTCGACAACAGGGCGTGGACCGTCGGCGTCGGGGTGCTCGACTTCCTCCGCGACGTGGGCAAGCACGTCACGGTCAACCAGATGGTCGCCAAGGAATCGGTGAAGAACCGCATGGCCGGCGGCGACGGCATCTCCTACACCGAGTTCAGCTACATGCTGCTGCAGGGCTACGACTACCTCTGGCTCGCCGAGAACGAGGCGTGCGAGCTGCAGGTGGGCGGTTCCGACCAGTGGGGCAACATCGTGCTCGGTGCCGATCTGATCCGCCGTAAGCTCGGAAAGACAGCCCACGCCCTGACGTGGCCGCTGCTCACCAAGCCCGACGGTCAGAAGTACGGCAAGACTGCCGGCGGAGACACCATCTGGCTCAGTCCGCACAAGATGAGCCCGTATCGCTTCTACCAAGCCTGGATCGGCGTCGACGACGAGGAGGTGCGCAAGCTGCTCCTTCAGTTGACGTTCCTGTCCCTCGACGAGATCGACGATGTCGTGGCTCGCCACGACGAGGACCCCGGGGCCCGTGTCGGTCAGAAGATGTTGGCCACCGAGCTCACGTCGATCGTGCACGGTGCTGACGCCGCAACGGCTGCCACCGAGGCGAGCGAGCTGCTCTTCGGCCGCGATGGCGACCCGCGGACGGCTTCGGCGGAGGCGCTCGGGTTCGTGGCCGGCGAGGTTCCGTCGAGCGAGCTCTCGACCATCGGTGGCATGGTGGTGGACCTCCTCGTCGACAGCGATCTCGCACAGAGCAGGGGAGATGCCAAGCGCGCGGTGGGCGAGGGAGGCGTGTACCTCAACGGCGAAAGGGTGACCGAACCCGATCGCGAAGTCGGCGCCGGCGACCTCCTGCACGACCGTTTCCTGCTCCTCCGGCGGGGGAAGAAGCGGTGGCACGTGGCCCAGCGGGTCTGAGCGGCCCGGGGCGAGCGCTGCTCACCGCTGACCGTGAGGCTTGATTCCAGCCCATTCCGAGCCGACGAGAACATGCAGCGCCATGGTTTCTCCCAGTTCACCCTTCGAGTCCTCCGACGAGATCGCACCGTCGGAGCCATCCGAGCCCGACCTGGCTGTCTCCGCGCTCCCACCGAAGAGTGGCGCCGGGCTTCTCCAGTCGCCGATGGCGGTGAAGGCGGTCGCGTTCCTGCTTGCCGTGATGGCGGCCAGCTCACTGGCGTTCGTTCTCGCCAGCTCCCTCGCCGACAGCGTGGCCGCACCGCTGAACGAACCCGCCCCGACTGCCGCCCCCTCGACCACGGCGCGGCCCGCCACCCCAGTCATCGAGGGTGGACCGGTCTCGGTGCCGGACGCCACGGTCCGCTGGACGGCCTGCGAAGCGGCTCTCGCCATGGCATCGCGCATCGGAGACGGTCCGGATCTGAGCGGCGGCCCGGGGGCCATCGACCAGCACCTCACCGCGGTGTCCGATCTTCTCCAGCTGGTGGCCGACGGCCAGAACCTGCCGACGGTCCTGGAGCTCGAGTTGGCGTCTCGGCGGGACGGTGCCTCGACCGACTCGTCGAACCCCTCTGGGCTGGTCGCAGCGGTCCGCGCCGCCTGTTCCTGACACCTCTCCGGGGCGCCCGCCCCGGAGATCGCGCGGGGGTGAAGAATTCGAAGAAATCTCTGGGTCAAGGTTGACGCTCCCGCGCCTCGTCGCTACATTAACTCCTCGCCCCAACGGGCCGGTTTCGCCGGTCCACGGGTTCGGCACCTCCGTCGAACTCCTCCGTGGAGTCTGGCGCGTGCCGACGATGCCAACTGCCCTGCGTGGCAGTCGCAGCGCTCCTTGACAACAGAACAGAGGACGATAAACGCCAGTGCGGGCGAGCGGCCATCGCTTTCGAGCGGTCGCCGGTCGAACCACACAATCGTGTCGCCGGTCTATCTCATTCCGGTGACGCAACCAATCGTGTCGTCAGGCTCTTGGGTCTGGCGATGCAACCAATCGCACCGTCCCTCCCACCCAGCGGCTTCGGCCGATGGTCAGGAGAGGCGATGCAGCAATTCCAAGTCAGCCGTTCACGTGAGAGGTTTATTCCACCTCGCTGATCGTGACGGGGGCTCTTCGATCGACGCAGTCGTCAACTCCGCACTCGTTGCGGCGCTGATGGCTGTTCAGATCTTGACGGAGAGTTTGATCCTGGCTCAGGACGAACGCTGGCGGCGTGCTTAACACATG
>CAYUBX010000618.1:0-2610 GCA_964443165.1 uncultured Acidimicrobiales bacterium | reverse complement strand
CACCGGCGGGCTCGAGTCGCTCGTGCCGTTCTTCGGGTTCGTGCTGGCTCTGTTCGCCGTGGGGCTAACACTTCCGGTCCGCGGGATGCTGTCCGACGAACGAACGATCCGGCTCCCGACGCTTCCGACCCCGCCGTGGTTGCTCGCGACGGCAGCCGCCGTCACGCTCGGGATCGCCGTCTTCGGCTCGAGCCCTGTCCGGCTCGCGCTGGTGCAGAGCAGTTGGGTCACGATCCTGCTGCTCTCGATGGTGGTGATCACCGGGTTCGCCGGGCAGATCTCCCTTGCTCAGCTGGCCTTTGCCGGGTTCGCGGCGTTCAGTCTGTCCAAGCTCACCACCGACTGGGGCATCCCGTTCCCCGTGTCGCCGATCCTGGCCGTGGCGGCGACAACGGTCGTCGGCGTGTTGATCGGCGTCCCGGCGCTGCGAATCCGGGGCATTCAGTACGCCATCGTCACCTTCGCCGCCGGCCTGGTGTTCGAACGGCTGGTCTTCCGCAGCCCCGCGCTCGTCGGTGGCACTGGCGTCGCCCAGGTCGAACAACCCACGTTCGCCGGTGTCGACCTCGGCATCCTCCAGGGTGGGACGTTTCCCACCAGGGTCTTCACCGTGGGTGGGGTCGTCGTCGCTGCGCTCTGCCTCGTCGCGGTGGCGCGCCTCAGGGCGAGCGCGGCGGGACGGAGGTTGCTCGCGGTTCGCATGAACGAGCGAGCGGCCGCGGCCGCTGGTGTGAGCGTCGTGCGGGAGAAGCTGCTCGCCGCGGGCATCGGTTCGTTCCTCGCCGCTGTCGCAGGCGTCATCCTCGCCTACAAGAGCATCGATCTCGTGTCCGCGGGCTTCGAACCGGAGCGAGGCCTCCAGTACATGGCGCTGGCGTACCTCGGCGGCATCACCAGCGTGCGCGGGGCCGTGGTGGGCGGGTTGCTCGCGCCCTCCGGCCTGCTGATCGTCACGCTGTGGTCGGGATCACTCAACGAAGACATGATCCTGGGCATCGGCTTCGCGGTGCTCGTGGCGACGCGGATGCTGCCCAACGGACTCGCTGGGATCAGCGTTCGCGCTCGGGGTAGCCGCCTTCGGGCAGCGCGTTCAGCGGACCTTGCAGAATGAGGCCGCCGTCCACGTAGAGCACCTCGCCGGTAATGAACCGCGACGCGGGCGACACGAGGAAGATGACGGCGTTGGCCATGTCGTCGACGTGTCCCTCGTGGGGGAGCGGCTGCTCCACGTACCCCGAGCCGACCCCCTCTTCGTAGGTGGTGTCCCACGCCGCGGTGCGAAACTGGCCCGGCGCGATGCAGTTGAGGCGTACCGACGGGCCCCACTCGTAGGCGACAGTGTGCGTCATCTCGATGACCCCCGCCCTCGCGGCGGCGCTGTGAGCCATGCCGGGCATGCCGCGGCCGACGGGGGCGATGATCTGGCAGATGGAGCCGCCGTCCCCGTCGAGCATGCGGTTGCCGAATGCCTGGGTCATGTTCCAGGTGCCGTTGAGGTTGAGGTCCACCACCGCCCGCCAGCCCCCGGGAGAGAAGTCCCGTGCTTTTTGAGGGAACTGACCCCCTGCGTTGTTCACCAGGATGTCGATGCCGGCGTGGCGATCCGCGAGCGCGTTGACCGTGTCCACGTCCCGGATGTCGACGAGATCGACGGTGACCGCTCGTCCCGTGGCGGCTTCGATCTCCTCGGCCGCCTGTTCCAGCGGTTCCTGGCGACGCGCCGCGATCACTACGTCGGCGCCGACCGACGCCAGGCCGAGCGCGATCGCCCGGCCGAGGCCGGTACCGCCCCCGGTGACCAGCGCGGTCTGGCTGTGCAGCAGGTCGGGATGGAACACCGTTGCGGGAGCTGCGCTCTCGTTCATCTCACGGTCGGGCACCCGGTGATTCTCGCAGACGTGGGATGTGCAAGGATCTACCCTTCGACCTGTCAGGGGGCGGGGTTGATCGACTATCAGCGGCTGTATCACACCGGAATTCGGGTGCCGGACATCGACGCGGCGATGGACGAGATGGGCGAGTTGCTCGGTGTGACGTGGGCCACGGTTCAGTACACCCCAGGCCAGTCGGTCTGGACGCTCGAGAAGGGCCTCGAGGCCGTCGAGCTGCAGTTCGTCTATTCGTGTGAAGGCCCACAACACGTTGAGCTCCTTCAGGGGCAGGCGAGAACCATCTGGGACGGGCGCGACGAACCGGGCGTCCATCACGTCGGTCTGTGGGTCGACGATGTGGGGGCCGAGACCGAGCGGTGCCTCGATGCCGGGTGGCGATTGGCGGCAGCTGGAGCGTCTCCCGACGACGGGTACGGCGCATTCACCTACGTGGTGCCACCGAGCGGTCCCATCATCGAGCTCGTGTGGTCGGCGGTGCAGCCGCGGTTCGAGGAGTGGTGGGCCGGCGGGAACCTGGGCGGCGAGCGAGCCTGACGTTCAGGCCGCCAGCGTGGAGAGGGAGTCGAGGATCCCGAGCACGTCGTCGCGCGCTTCGCCCCACACCGTGAGCGCCGCTCGGTCGACGCCGAGTTCGGCGAGCGCGGCCAGCCCGTCTTCGCTCGGCGGTGAGTTGCAAATGGTGAGGCGCGCCGTGTCGGGATCGCGCCCTCCGTCTTCG
>CAYUBX010000617.1:0-2620 GCA_964443165.1 uncultured Acidimicrobiales bacterium | reverse complement strand
GAGTGTGAGGTGGCTCGGACTCCGGGGCGACCGGCGCTCCCGACCGAGCTGGCGTGGACGCGGATCAAAGAAGCCCGCCATCTCCGTGGCAGCGCCCGGGCGATCGCATCCACACTGGCCGACTGGCGAGAGCAGACCGCCCGCACCCATGACATCCCGCCCCGGTTCGTGCTGTCGGACCTCGCGGTGGTCGGGATTGCACAGCGTGCGCCGTCGACACCCGATGAGCTCCGAAAGGTACGGGGGGTAGACGGCCGCTTCCTGAAAGACGGCGGCGCCCGAGCGATTCTCGACGCCGTCGGGACCGGCGCCGCATTGTCCCCCGACGAGGTTCCCACCCTCGAGATCGATCAGGGCCCGGCTCTGGACCAAGAGCTGCGGCCCGCGGTGACCCTCGTGTCGGCGTGGATCGCCCAGCTGGCAAAGGACGAACAGCTCGATGTCGCCCTTCTGGCCACCCGTAGTGACGTCACCGACATCCTCCGTGGTGCTCCCGACGCTCGGCTGGCGTCGGGGTGGCGGGCCGACCTCGTGGGCGGACCGATTCGCGACCTCGTGGAGGGGCACGCCGCTCTCGCATTCGATCCCTCCGGGCGTCTCGTGCTGGAGTCGCGAGCGCAGGCCCCAGATACCCACGCTGAGTGAGTATTCCCACTCAGCGTGGGCAACCTGCTGCGCTTCTTCATCGCAGTTCTGCTAGAAATGAATGGTTGTCATCGGAGGCGGGAGCGCTCGCACCGAACGCTCCACGATGATCAACGGTCGACGCCCCATCGGGCCCCGTAGGGATCTGAGGACGAGGAGACATCGGTGAAGAAGGGTCGCCACCGCCGGTACGAAGAAGCGCGCAAGTTCCAGCGCGACACGGCATCCCAGTTCACCGTCGAGGACTTCGACTTCGATGCTACCGACCCGTTTTCGCTCAGCGAAGACGACGACGCGGTCGAGGACGCTGAGGACGACCAGTACGGCGATGTTGCCGACAAGTACGACGACCACTACGCAGATCTCGCTGCGAAATACGCCGACTTCGACACCTCCGACGACGGCAAGGACTGAAGGACCGAACGTCGCGCAGACGCGCCTCAGCGTGACGACACGCTGAGCAGGCCCTGGGTGACCCACGCGCTTGCGGGTCGCGGGAACATCAGATCCTGAACCAGCTCGAACATCTCGGCGCACCGGCGCTCGTTGTCGATCGGACGGCAGAGCCCGTTGGTGAGGTAGACGACAGTGAGTTTCTCGTCTGGATCGTGGAGCGCACGCCCGGTCCGTCCGGTGTGCCCATGGACGCGGTAGCCGAGCGATCCACCGAAGGCGCCGGCGGTCTGAAACCCGAGGCCCCATGGCACCGCTGCGCCGCCGAAGTGGTGGTCGCGAATTCCGTCTCGGTGCGTCGCCGTGAGAAGCGGTCCCGTACCCGCCGACTCGAACAGGGGATGGCCGGGTGCGTTGAGCGCGTCGTAGAACGCGGCGAGGTCGCGGGCGGTCCCGAACCAGCCGATCGATGGCTCGTCCCGGGCGAGGTGCCAGTCGAGATTGTGAATGAGGTCCGCGCGGTAGGGCACGCGGACGGGTTCGCCATCGCGTTCTTCGATGGCGTCCCATCCAGCCCAGTGCACGGGGCCGAGAAGCGCTCCCAGTCGATTGGCGGTGCTCGACGAGATTCCGAGCGCTGCGCCAGGCATGCCGGCCGTGCGCCACACGTGACGGTGGAGCTGCTTTGCGATCGACCCGCGACCGACCCGTCTCACAACCTCGGCGAGGATGCGCCAGCCCGATGTGGGGTGGAACGCGGCTCTGTGGCCCGGTGCGTACTCCGCCCGGTAGGCGCAGATGAAGTCGATCGCATCCGCATGGGTGATCTCGCGGTCTGCGAGCTCGGCGCCGGGGAAGCCGCCCATGTGGGTCAGCAGATGCCGAACGGTGCAGGTCTCTTTGCCCGCGCCGAAGCCGCTGATCACGTCGGAGATGCGGAGGTCGAGGTCGAGCTTGCGGCTCTCGATCAGACGACCGGCGAGAACGGCCAGCTGAGGCATGCCCGCCTCGTACCAGCGGAGTACATGCGCGCCCGTCATGGGCTGCCCGACGACCGATTCGCCATCCGCGAGGTCGAGCACCGGCTGGCCGTCGTGGGTCACGACGAGCTGAGCGCCGAGCTGGAGACCACGGTTCCTGTGGTCCTCGAGCAGCGCGCGAATCGGGGCGTCCATGCACGGCCTGTCGGCCAGACCGGACATCGGGTAACCGTCAGTCGCGACGCCGGACCACCGGGTGAGGAAGCAGTTGGGTGCGGGCCATACGTTCGTCGAGCTCGGCTTGGAGCCAGGCGTGAACGGTGGTCCCGCAGATCGCCCGGAGTTCGAGGGCCATCTCGCGGTAGACCGGACGCTCGTTGATGTGGGCGATCGGCTCGTCGGTGCACCACCACCAGACGTCGGTCTCCTCGCCGCCCCAGTCGCGTCGCTCCCACTCCCGGACCATCGTGTACACGTGCCCGGTGACCGTCTCGTGGTCCTCGCGGCGGATCGGCGCCTGCCAGCAGATCTCCGGCTTCAGCTCCATGTGCGGCCGGTCTGTGTCGCCCGCGAGCTGATGGAACGCGCAGCCCGCCCCTGCC
>CAYUBX010000616.1:0-2623 GCA_964443165.1 uncultured Acidimicrobiales bacterium | reverse complement strand
CCACATCCCGTCTGCCGCGATGACGTGTCGGGCCAGAAGCGGCGGACCGTCGTCGACTCGAAGCTCGACCACACCGTCGCGCAGGTGATGCTCGACCCCGACGACCCTGACGCCTTCTCGCACCTCCACGCCGCGGGCGCGGACGAGTTGGACCAACGCGAGGTCGAGCTCGCGGCGCCGAACGACGGCGGAGTACGCACCGCGGTTGGTGGGAAGGGGAAGCGTCATCTCGCGACCCGCCGGAGAGCGAAGTGCGATCTCGGACACCGACTCCCATGACGGCAGACCCGACGGATCGAGCCCGAGCCGTTCGAGCTCGCGAAGGGCGAGGGTGGTGAGGCCATCGCCGCAGCACTTGTCGCGCGGGAAGGTCGCCTTGTCGACCACCACGACGTCGATCCCCATGTCGCGCGCATGAATCGCGGCGGCCGCGCCCGCCGGGCCGGCCCCGACGATGACGAGTTCGGTGGGGGACATCGAGGGGGAGGGTAGTCAGAGACGTTGCGGACGCCTCGCGTCCGGGGCCACGACCCATTGTCCAGCGGTCTGCGCTCCGGACGACGAATCCAGCGGGTCGACGGTTCGAAGAGTTGCGACCACCTGGTCGGGCTCGATGTCGAGCAGCACGTAGCCCTGCACCTCCGGTTCGAAGAATCGGATCGTCGACCGGAGTCCGAGCGCCAGGCGGAGTCCGGCGGCGAGGCTGCGATCCATCCGGCTCGTCGCACCCGGTGTGACGAACTCGGGGATCGTCTCGCCGTCGTCGCCCGCGATGACGTTGACCATCGCGGCATGGATGTCGCCGGACAACGCGATCGAGCGGGGCGACTGCGCGAGGGTACGGACCAGGCGTCGCCGGGCGGCCGCGTAGCCGTCCCACTGGTCGTTGTTGATGCCTGTGAGCCCGCCGAGGCTCACGGCGAGGTCAGCGACGACGGTCCCTTGAGCCACGACGTCCCAGGCCCCGTCGTCTGCCACACCACCGGCGAGCCAGGCCTCCTGCTCCACGCCCAGCATCGATCTGTCCTCGTCGTCGACGGCGTCGCAACGGTCGACGCCGGGGAGCTCGTCGAGGTTCTCACAGACCTGCGCGGATCGATACTGACGGCCGTCCAGCAGCCAGATTCGGGCCCGGTCGAACTCGATCACGCGGTGAATCGGGAGGAGTCCGCCCTCGGTGATGGCGGGCACAGCGGTGGGTTGGTATTCCCACCACGCCCGACGTGCCGGGGCATCGCGGGGATCGGGAACCGTGCCCGCGTGGTTGGACCGGATCTCGTTGTCGTCCCAGACTGCAACGAACGGAGACGAGGCGTGGAGTCGCTGAAGATCCGGATCGCGGCGGTAGGTGTCGTAGAGGGCCCTGTAGTCGGCGAGGTCGCGCGGGTCGGCCAGCGGCTGAGTACGAACCGTGGTCCCGCTGCCCCATCGGCCGTAGATGTAGTCGCCGACGTGAATGACGAGATCTGGCGCATCCTCCACCGCCGCCCGGTGCGCGACGAACCACCCCTCTTCGTAGTGCTGGCAGCTGAACAGCGCGACCCGGAGAGGGGCGTCGTGTGCGGCCGCGGTGGTGCGGGTCCGACCGACCGGGCTGTGGATACCGTCGACCTCGAATCGGTAGTAGAGGGCGCCTGCGGGGAGTCCGGTGGCTCTGACCCGAAGCGTGTGGTTGTCGTCTTGTCTGGCCGACGCCACCCCTCGGGCGATCGGCTGTGCGAAGTCTGGCGAGGACGCCACCTCCCACCCGACGGTCACCCCGGCGGCCGGCCGACCGGTGATCCGCGTCCACAGGGTGACGGCGGAGCGGCCCGGGTCCCCGCTCGCCACGCCGACCTCGAAGGGGGGTGCTCCCACCTCGGCGCGATGAGGGGACCAGCGCGCCGCTCGCGGACCGTTCGCGACGTCCGTTGCGGTGTCGGCGACAGCGGGCGCTGTCTCGCTCGAGGCGCCGATGGGTGACGACGTGGTCGCCGCAGTGGGATCGGCCGGCGCGTCACCGCTGTCGCCGAGATCGCTGCAGGCCGTCAACGCGGCAGCGCCGGTGCCCGCGAGGAAGGCCCGTCGGCGCACTCAGCCCCCGGTGGTGGGGGCCGTCGCCGTTGTCGGTGGCGGCGTGGTGGGAGGAGGCGTCGTCGGTGGGGGAGTCGTGGTGGCTGGCCCAGTCGCCTCGGGGACGGAGGTGGTTGTCGTGGAGGTCAGCGATGGGTCGGATACCGAGCCATCGCAGTTGAGGCCTTCTTCTGGCCGATACACGGCGAACACGGAGTCGATCACCTCGCGCTCGTCGGGGTAGGTCCTGATTCGCCGCGTCGTCGCCCTTCGACAATCGGCCTGGAAGGTGGTGCGCGGTTCTTCGGCGACGACGTCGATGTGCTTGGTCGAGTACATGTCGACCGTGATCGAGGTCGGGGTGTAGCTCGTCCAGATCAGGACCCCGTACTCCGTGCTGTTGTGGATCTTGAGGTCGGGGACCGGGAACGAGATCGTCGCTTCGCGACCGTAGGGATAGCGGCTGAAGTAGATCGAGTGCGCCTGATAGGTGGCGAAGTCGAGGCCGGCGAAGAACGCGGTGTTGAAGATGGTGGGGGCGAACTGCGACACGCCACCACCGATGTCCTCC
>CAYUBX010000615.1:2388-2627 GCA_964443165.1 uncultured Acidimicrobiales bacterium | reverse complement strand
CACCCCCCCCCCGGTGTGGGCCCCGCCCCCCGCGGGCCCCATTGACGACGGGCCCCCCCCCCGGTTTACGGGGGGGGGGCGCCGTCACTCATCGGGTGATCCCGAGGGATCAGCCCTGACAGTCTCCGTCGATGCACCAGATCTGGGCGAGGTGATGCTTGCCGGCGATCACTGGGAACGACGTGTCCGTCGAACCGGGGACCGTCAGCTCCGTCAGGTTCTGGAGACGCGGGTTGGAC
>CAYUBX010000615.1:0-2378 GCA_964443165.1 uncultured Acidimicrobiales bacterium | reverse complement strand
TTCCCCACAGGGTCCACGTGGTCCACCAGTTCCAGACGTTCTTGCCGAACAGGCGGTTCACCTCTTCGGCTGCGGCCTGGCGGGCCGCCGGGTCCGGGTTCTGGCGGATCGCGCCAAACGCAGCGTCCATCTCGGCATCCTGGAACCGACCAAAGTTGAGCGCCAGCTCGGGGATTGTCGGATCGATCGGGCTCGCCGTCGCGGAGTGCCACCAGAACCACTGCTCGCTCGGATCCACGCCAGCGTGGTTACGCCAACCCTGAGCGTTGAACGTGCCCACGAGGGCGAGGCCGATGTACTGGCCCTGCTCGATCGGGGTGATCGAGGCGTTGACCTCGTCACCAAAGAGCTCGGTCCACATCGAAGCGACGAGCTCGTTGCTCTCGACGTTGAACGCATCATTGGTGGTGTTGAACGTGAAGGTCACCGGGTTCTGGCCGGAGTCGGTCTTGCAAGCCTCCCAGTCGATGAGCGCCTGATCCGGGTCGTAGCTCGGGTAGCCGCTGTCCTCGAGGTAGCCAACGCTCCCCGGCGGGAACGGACCGTTGGCCACGTTGACGATGCCGGCGCCGCGCTCATCGGCGAGCCGCTGCTGATCGATACCGTGAGCCAGCGCCTTGCGGCAGCTCAGATGCACGAGCGGGTTCGCCGCGTTGATGCCGAGCGGATCCATCTGGACCTCGTCGAGGCCACGCACGAAGGCGAGCGTCGGGTTGGTGCCGGTGGCGACGTTGATGAGAATGTAGCTCGTCTCGCCGAAGTCGTTGGCCCGCAGGAGCGTGAAGTCATCGTCTCCGATGTACTTCGCCGTCTCGTCCGCGTTGGCGGTGTGCATGATGTCGAACTGACCCGAGCGCAGACCGTTGCTGCGACCCTGGATGTCGACGGCCACCACCAGCTCGACCTCATCGAGGTAGGGCAGTTCCTCACCCGTGATGCCGTTCTCGCCACGCCAGTAGTTGTCGTTGCGGGTGGCGATGAAGCTGTTGCCGTTGCCGGGCGTGTAGCTCTGGAACACGAACGCGCCCAGACCCACGGGAGCGGACGGGTCACCCGTGAGGGCTTCCTTCTCCTCGTCGGAGAGGCCGGCGTTGAGCGGGTTGTTGGCGAGAGTCGCCATCCACGTCGGGCTGAGCATCATGCCGCAGACCTCGGTCCGAAGCGAACGCGGACCCAGGGCTTCGGGGGCCTGGTAGGTCATCGTGACCGTCTGGCCTTCGGCCTGCACGTCGGCCAGACCCAGGAAGGCAGGTCCGGTCAGCGGGCTAAAGCGGCAGGTGTCGATGTTGTACTTCACGGCGGCGCCGTCGAGCGGGGTGCCGTCGTGGAAGGAGATCCCGTCGCGGATCGTCATCGTCCACTGGGTGTAGTCCTCGTTCGGCTCAACCGTCTCCGCGAGGTAGGGCACGATCTGCCCGTCCTGGTTGGTGACGAACAGGGCGTCCGTGATGGTTCGCAGAACCATCCGGCAGCTGATCGCGCACGAGGAGGCGTAGTGCGCCCACGGGTTCGCGGTGTCGGCCTCCAGGCCGTACACGAGCTTGCCGCCGTGCACTGGACCGGTGTCGACCTCGCGGGTGTCCTCGCCGGTGGCCTCGTTTTCCTCGACCGCCTGGGTGACCTCGTCGTCACCTCCATCGTCGCCCCCGGAATCGGTCGTCTGCTCGGATCCTCCGTCACCGGAGTCCCCGTCGCCGCCGCTATCCGAGTCACTGTCTCCACAGGCTGCAGCGATCATTGCGAACGCGAACAGAGCGGCGAGCAGCTTGAGCAACGTCTTGCGACGTCTTGCCACTATTCCCTCCCCCTTCTGGACGCCCGAGGGTGTCGAACGTCACATTGGTAGTGCGAAAGCTACGGGGCGGTAACCGGTGAAGTCAATGACTAGCGATGACGACTGCGTACCAACCTCTGCCACAATCGGCATGACCGGTGTGGGCAAGCGCGGAGCCACAGCCCATGCGACCTGGAGGCCCTGAGCGAACGATCGGACAGCAGCCGCCGAGCAGCTGATTCTCGACGCCACAGGAGCGCTCGCAATCGGTCGCCACGCAGCCGCGATCAGCGCGTACACGACGGCCCTCGGCAGCGATCCCACGGCGACGACGTCGCGAGGTACCTCGAGAAGAACCGCCGGCCCCCGCCCACGAAAACAGCAACCGGTCTTCTTCGGACACATCGACGGCCGACACTGAAGCACCGGACACAGATCCCCAAGTGCAGAACACGAGGGTCGCGTTGCTATCCTCATGCACTGCGCTGGTTTGGGCCGGCGCCTGTCGCGTTGCGGCAGTCCCTGCCGGGGTAGCTCAGTTGGTAGAGCAACGGACTGTTAATCCGTTTGTCGTGGGTTCGAGCCCCACCCCCGGAGCTGTTTC
>CAYUBX010000614.1:0-2639 GCA_964443165.1 uncultured Acidimicrobiales bacterium | reverse complement strand
TGAAAACGTTGTTCTCGTAGGGCCCGACGACCACCTTGTGGACCTCGATGCCGGTTGCAGACCAGTGCAGCGTCATGCACCCAAACTTACCCCCAAGTTTCACGAACGCCGGGTGTCAGGCATGCTTGACGGATGGCAGCACTGTCCGTGCGCGGCCCCGTCGAGCTCTCCGTCAGCGGAATCGAGCATTCCTATGGCGAGGGACCAGTGCTGCGCGGGGTCGATGTCGACGCGGCGGCCGGGTCGACATTGGTTCTTCTCGGTCCCAGCGGCTGCGGAAAGACCACTCTCCTGAGGGTGATCGCGGGCCTCGAACGACCCGACGCTGGGTCGGTGCGGCTCGGTGAACACGTCGTCGCATCTGTGAACACGTTCGTACCCACCGAACGGCGGCGGGTGGGCATGGTCTTCCAGGACGGTGCCTTGTTCCCCCACCTCGACGTGGCCCGCAACGTCGGCTTCGGTCTCTCGGGCAGCGACGATGCCGAGCGGCGGGTCGCGCAGGCTCTCGAGCTCGTGGGGTTGGCCGACTACGCCCATCGCATGCCCGCCGAACTGTCCGGCGGCCAGCGGCAGAGGGTCGCGGTGGCCAGGGCCCTGGCACCGGAGCCGACCGTGCTCTTGCTCGATGAGCCCTTCGCGAGCCTCGATGCAGGTCTACGGGTCGAGCTCCGATCGCAGATCCGTGCGCTCCTCCACAGCCTCGGCATCACCTCGGTATTCGTCACCCACGATCAGGACGAGGCGTTCGTTCTCGGAGACCGGGTCGCCGTGATGCGCGGTGGTCGGGTGCTGCAGTGCACCTCTCCGGCCGAGCTCTATGCGGATCCGGTGGATCCCTGGGTGGCGGGCTTCGTCGGCGAGGCGAACCTGGTGGCCGGCACCGTCACCGGTTCGGTCGCCCATACCGGCCTCGGTGAGATCCCGCTGTCGCACCCGGACCTGGGAGACGGCGAGATGATGGTGCTCGTCCGGCCGGAGCATGTGTCGATTGCCCCGGGCGACGATGCGGTCGTCGCGGGCGTGGAGTTTTACGGCCACGACACCGTCTATGTGCTCGGCCGCGACGACGTGGTCGTCAAGGCACGCGTCGGAGCAGCACCGGCCCACCGCGAAGGCGACCGGGTGGCGCTCGCGTACACGGGCCCGCCCACCACCGCATTCGCGGCGACGGCCGGCGCGGCATGACTCGAAGGCTGCTTGCCGACAAATGTTAGGTGACCTTTACAGCCGACGAGTGGGTTCCTAGAATCTGCCGCTATGCGACGCCGTCCATTCGTGCTCTTGTCGGCCCTCGCCTTCTCTCTCATCGCCGCCGCGTGTGGCGATGGGGACTCCGATGCCGGCGACGAGCCCACGTCGGTCACCCTTTACTCCGGACGGAGTGAGGACCTCATCGGGCCGCTCATCGCCGATTTCGAAGCCGCGACCGGAATCGAGGTCGAGGTCCGCTACGGCGGTAACGCGGAGCTGGCACTCCTGATCGAGACCGAGGGTGACCAGTCGCCCGCCGACGTCTTCTTGGCCAGCAGCCCCGGTGCGGTCGGATTCCTCGCCGAACGCGACATGCTGCAGCCGCTGCCCGACTCGGTGCTCGGGCTCGCCCCATCGGCCGACAGCGGGCTCTGGGTCGCCGTGTCGGGACGCCAGCGGGTGCTGGTCTACAACTCCGATGTGCTCGCTCCCGACGATCTCCCGACGTCGATCTTCGACCTCACCCAGCCGGCGTGGCTCGGTCGGGTCGCCGTGGCGCCGACCAACGGATCCTTCCAGGACTTCGTGACGCTCATGAGGAGTGAGATCGGCGACGACGCCACCCTCGAGTGGCTCACGGCTCTGGCCGACGCCGACGCCCCGACCCGTCCGAAGAACAGCGCGATCGTGCAGAGCGTCGCTCGCGGTGAGGTCGAGATGGGCCTCGTGAACCACTACTACAACCTGCGCCTGCTCGAAGAGGATCCGGGGGCGCCCAGCCGCAACCACGTTTTCGTCGATGGCGATCCGGGTGCGGTCACGATCGTCACGGCCGCATCGGTGCTCACGACCGGCGACCTCGCAGCGGCGGAAAGGCTGATCGAATTCCTGCTCAGCGAGCCGGCGCAGCGCTTCTATGCGGAGGAGACCCAGGAGTACCCCCTTGCCAGCGTCGTCGCAGACGACCCGGCGCTGCAGCCACCAGGACCGATCGACACCGGAGCCTTCGACTCCAGCGGCGGCGGGCTCGAGCGAACCTTGGAGCTGATCCGTGAGGCCGGCTTCGACGTCTGAGGGCCACCGGGCGCTGCGTCGGGCGAGGGGCATGTCCGCCCCTCGCCTGCTCGTCGCGTGTTCGCTCGCCGCCGGCGTTCTCTTCGCGACGCCACTGATCTATTTGCTGTGGCGCAACGCTCGCGCGGGTGGCGGCACTGGTAGCAGCTGACGTCGGCGCTGCTCGGCGCGGCGGAGCGTGGCCAGGCGGCGCTGACTCGCTGAATGCTGCGGCATGGGCTGTTCGGGAGTGATTCCAAACGCACGGTTGAGACGCTCACGTCTCGCTTGATCCAAAGACGCCATCATGTATGTGTATGCTCTTTGATGTGCCCCAGGATTTAATTGGTCGTCCGACGATCGCATGGTCGTAATCCCTTGGCCGTATTCCC
>CAYUBX010000613.1:0-2641 GCA_964443165.1 uncultured Acidimicrobiales bacterium | reverse complement strand
GGATCTCCGTGGTGGTGGTCGTGATCGGCGTGGTGGTGCTGGTGGTGCTGGTGGTGCTGGTGGTGCTGGTGGTGCTGATGGTGGTCGTGCTGCTCGAGGTCGTGACGACCGAAGGTGGCGTCGTGGGTGTGACGGTGTTGTCGTCGGATGCGTTGCGGGCCAAGAGAGCGACGATGATGCCGGCGCCTGTGACGACGGCGATGGCGGTGAGGATCCGCAGCAACTGCGCGCGACGGATGTCGGCGTCCGAGGGGGGCATGTCGTCCGAATCCTATGTACGGGTCCGAGGTTCGACCGACGCGACAATCGCGGGATGGGACGTTTCGACGGTGCACCGGTGGATCGGGCGGCGGGAGGGGTTGTCCTGCGCGACGGTTCGGTGCTCGTCGTTCATCGGCCCCGCCACGACGATTGGTCGCTCCCCAAAGGCCACGTTGACGGCGTTCGTGGTACCGGACTGTGTGATGGCGACGGCGAGACGTGGGCCGAGACCGCCGTTCGGGAGGTGCTCGAGGAGACGGGTGTCAGTACGACCATCGTCGGCCCGCCGGTGACCACGGCGTACCCGCTTCCTCAGCGGGGGGAGTCAGACGAGCTGTCGACGATTTCGCCGACGGTGAAGGTCGTGCTCTTCTTTCCGATGTCTGCCCCCGATCCGGATGCGGAGCTGGCGGGCGATCCCGATGAGGTCGACGAGGTCGCATGGTGGCCGGTCGAGCGCGCGCTCCGCGGTCTCAGCTACGCGGGCGAACGGGCGGTCCTGCGCAGCGTCGTGGGGGAATCCGGGGGCGCCCCCACGGGTTGACGCTCCCATGGCAACGATCACCGCCGACCTCGCCGAGGGGTACCGGGTCCGCATTACCAACGGCCGCCACGAGTGGCGCGCCGATGAGCCGACCGACCTCGGTGGAACCGACCTGGGACCCAACCCCTACGAACTCCTCTTGGGCGCGCTCGCCTCCTGCACCAGCATCACCCTGTCGATGTATGCAGCCCGCAAGGGGATGCAACTCGAGTCGATCTCCGTCCAGTACGAGTTCGATCGAGTCCACGCCGACGACTGCGAGACGTGCGACGACGACGCCACCGGCTTCGTCGAGCGGGTGTCGAGTCAGATCTTCGTCGAGGGCGACTTCACCGAAGAGGAGCGCGAGCGCCTCGCTCAGATCGCGCGACGTTGCCCGGTGCACACGACGCTCGACAACGGCGTGCACTTCGAGGAAGAGGTCATCGTCGGCTGACGGCGCTGCCCATGGTCAGCTGCTCCTGGATCCATCGACCGAGGTCCTTCTTCTGGTCGCGGGCCATGGCGATGGACTCGACGCGTACGAGGTGAACACCGTCGAAGCGAGCGTCCGTTCCGTCGTCGATGCCCCTGACCGTGCCGAGCGTGACGAGGTTGCCGATCGGGAGATCGAGCGCCACGGCCACCGTGGAGCCGGCCTTCGGTGGGGCAGCCGTGGTCTCGAAAGCCAGGCCGCCCGTCGACACGTCGACGCTGTAGCCCTCGTGCTGGTCGGGATCCAGGGTCGTGTTGCGGACGATCGACCACACAAGCGGGCGACCCGCTTCGAGGCGGGGGCCCTCGCGCCGGTTCGCATCCTCGACACGGAGCGGTCGGCGGATGGTGATCCTGAACCCATTCTCGTGGTCGACGTCATCGACGAAGGCGGTGAAGCGCGAGAGGCGCGTTCCCTGTCGAGCGGAGCAGGTGATGCGAGCGCCGGGGCGGAGCCACGGGTGACGTCCGACGCGCACGACGAGTGACTCTGCGGTCGTCGAGGTGACGCGACCGATCACGTCGTCCTCGTCTCCGTCGGCGGGACGCAGGGTGAGTTGGGTTCCTCGATCGATCATGGCAGGGGCAGTGTCGTCTCCCCTGTAGATCGGCTCATTCGAGGGGCTGCTTGAGGCCGGTGAGCCGCTGTTCTCATCGTGTTCTCATGGTTGTGCGGTACTCCTGTCGGCATGGGACAGGGAGACGGCTCCACCGTTCTCGTGGTCGACGACGACCCGGGCGTGCGTCAATCCGTGTCGCGCGCCTTGCGTGTCGAGGGTTACGAGGTGCTCGAGGCGCGCGACGGCCTCGAGGGGTTGGATGCGGCGGCCGAGGCCGATGTGATGGTGCTGGACGTCACGATGCCCAACCTCAGCGGGTTCGATGTTTGCCGCCGCCTGCGCGCCTCGGGGTCGGATCTTCCCGTGCTGGTGTTGACCGCGCGGCACGCGACAGCGGATCGGGTCGAGGGCCTGGACGCCGGGGCAGACGACTACCTCGTGAAGCCCTTCGCTCTCGAAGAGCTTCTCGCCCGCCTTCGTGCGTTGTTGCGCCGCCGTCAGGGCGCCACTGGGGACGATGAGGCGATCACCTACGGCGACCTCTCGATGCACTCGCTGAGCCGCCAGGTCACGCGCGGCGCGCAGACCCTCGAGCTGACGCGCACCGAGTACACGCTTCTCGAACTGTTTCTCTCCCACCCCAACCAGGTGCTCACCCGCGACCAGATCTACGAGGCGGTGTGGGGCTACGACTCGTCGATGGCGTCGAACTCTCTCGAGGTGTATATCGGCTACCTGCGCCGCAAGACAGAGCAGGGCGATGCGCCGCGGCTGATTCACACCGTGCGCGGTGTCGGCTACG
>CAYUBX010000612.1:0-2644 GCA_964443165.1 uncultured Acidimicrobiales bacterium | reverse complement strand
CTATCACACGCCTGTTTTATCGCCGACGGTGGTCGGTCGCGGCGCTCACCCGACATCGGGATCAGCCCCACGGGCGCCGACGTGAGCAGTTCCGGGCCACTCTCGGGCACCAGAACCATCTCCTCGTACTTCACGCCGTCCCGCTCCCCTGGCGCTCCGATGGAGCTCTCGACGCACATCACCATGCCCGGCTGAACGAGCGCCTGGAGCTTCTCGTCGTCTTGACATGCCGGCGAACGCTGGCGATCGAGCTGGCACGCGGCCATCCGCTCGAGATCCACCGGCTCCTTACGGCTCGTACTGCTCGTCCTCCGCGTGCACGAGGAAGGTGTCGCTGCACGTCGACGGGCGGACCAGCACCGTCAGCTTGGCGGTGTCGTTGAGGAAGTTGATACCTCCGACGACGACTCCAACCACATCGAGACCCGTTCGATCCCGAAGATCACGCACGAGCTCCGCCCGGCGCCTCGGATGGAGGAGCTCCACCCGCTCGTAGACGACGGAGTGCGACTCCGGTTGCCGACCCAGCCAGAGGCCACCGAGGAGTTCGAGGACACCGACCACCACGACGTTGGCGATGACAGCCTCGGCGAGGGTCAGGCTCGTGACGGCGAGCGCGTTGACCGCCGCGAGCGCGATCGCGGCGAACAGGTAGGTCATCTCGACGACCGGCAAGGTACCGGTCCGGAATCGGAGGATGCCGAAGAGCGCGAACAGTCCGAAGCCGACGTTGGCGCCGATCGAGGCGGTCGACATCACGTAGGTCGCGAAGAACACGACCATGTTGACCACGACGATCGAGAAGATCTGCGTCGCACGTGTGCGAGAGCGCCGCAGGATCAGAGTGGCCAGGGCGGTGAGGCTGAGCGCATCGATTCCCATCCCGACCAACAGGTCGAGGATCCGCCCTCCGTCCACGAACTGGGTGGCCGCGATGCCGATCACGCTACGACGACCGATCGGGGTTCGGCGTCGAGGCGGGCGAGCTCGAGGAACACCTTCTTGAAGCGGTTTCGCTTGAGGGACGGATCGCAGCTCGCGAGGCCCATGCAGTACTTGGAGAACATCTGCATCGGCCGCGGAATCGCTCGAATCGCGGGGGACGCCCGATCGAGCCGCTCCTGCTTGAACTCGACGATCGCGAGCTCGGGAACGACCGACTCTCCGGTTGCGGACCGGAATCCCAGGTTGAGATCGATCGTGACCCTCTCGTCGAACGCCTGGCTCACGAGGAGAATCCGGTCATAGGTGACGACCACAGACGGCACCATCGCCCCGGCGTCGGCCGGCAACCGCTCCCCCAGGAAGGCGGCATCGTCGTCGTGGAGGCACATCGATGGCGACGCCGTCGGCCGGCGTTCCTTCACCGTCCGTCCGTCGACGTTGCGCTTGATCTCGAAGAACGTGAGCGCAGAGTCGACGTAGCTCCGATAGCGGACCTTGGATCGTCGACGCTTCTGGTTGTGGTGCTCGTGGTAGTTCCGCAGCCCTGCGGTGTCGAAATACGTGTTGGAGTACCGCTGCACGCGGCGCCCCTCGTGCTCCATCACGCGGTAGTCACCTCGCAGGCGGGCGAGCACCTCCGGAACGGACTCGGCGCGCATGATCAACTTGCTCTCGACCCGGTCGTGCAGCTGCGCTCGATCGAGCTCAGCGAGCGTCGTGCCCTCGAGTGATGCCAGCGAACCCTGCGCGGTGGATGTCATGCCGTCCACTGTTCGCGAGAAGAGGGCGCCGCTGCCATCGGACATTGGTCCGAACACGCGCCAGCGTGTCCGTGGGACGGTCCTAGGACTGCGGTCAGGATGTCCGAGTCGGCTCCGAAGGCTTGAAACGGGCATCTGGGTGACCAGATGGCCCGAAGGTGAAGGGCGTCTGTCGACCTCGGCCGCCGGATTTAACCGCGCCGCAAGGTGGATCCGCGGATTCCTCGTGGCGGTGCGGGCCACTACCTTTGTCACACCGAGACAACTGGGGGGGAACCAGGTGCTGTCGTCCTATCGAGTGCTCGACCTGACCGACGAGCGGGGCCACCTCGCGGGCTTCATGCTCGCCCAGATGGGCGCCGAGGTGATCGCGATCGAGCCTCCTGGAGGGTCCTCCGCTCGACGCCTCGAGCCGTTCGCGGACGACGTGGAGAGCGACGATACGTCCCTTCATCACTGGGCCTACAACCGGGGGAAGAAGAGCGTCGTTCTCGACCTCGAGAGCGATGACGGACAGGCCCAGCTGCGGTCCCTCGCCGCGGGTGCCGACATCCTCATCGAGAACTTCGCGCCTGGGTACCTGACCGATCGGGGTCTCGGGCACGAGGCACTCTCGCAGCTCAACCCGGCGTTGGTGCACGTAGCGATCACCCCGTTCGGCAGCACCGGCCCCAAGGCCGACTGGGCGGCGACGGACATCACCCTGCAGGCCTCCGCGGGCAACATGGCTCTCACCGGCGACCCGGATCGCGCTCCCCTCCGCGCAGGAGGCACCTTGCCCCAGGCGTTCCACAACGCGGCCTCGGAGGCAGCAGGGGCCGCGCTCATCGCGCTCTACGAGCGGCAGAACCGCTCGGGTCTGGGCCAGTTTGTCGACGTTTCGGTTCAGACGAGCATGAACCAGGCCACCCAGTCGATGTCGCTCGCCGAACCGCTCG
>CAYUBX010000611.1:0-2652 GCA_964443165.1 uncultured Acidimicrobiales bacterium | reverse complement strand
CGAGGGGCAGGCGAAGTGGGGGTGGCTGCCCAATGCGCACACGGACTTCATCTTCGCCATCGTCGGCGAGGAACTCGGCCTCATCGGCGCCCTGGCGACCCTCGGGCTGCTCGCTGCCATCGGGCTGCTCGGTTTCCGTACCAGCCAGATGGCCCCCGACCTCTTCGGAGCTCTCCTCGCCGCCGGCATCTCGGTCTGGTTCATGGTTCAGGTCTTCGTCAACGTCGGGGGTGTCGTCGGTCTGCTTCCGATCACCGGTGTCACCCTTCCGTTCCTGTCGTTCGGCGGCTCGTCGCTTCTGGTCAACGCGGCCGCCGCGGGCGTGCTGCTCAACATCGCCAGGCAATCGACATGACCGACCGCCCCGAGCGCCGACGCCCCCCGACGCGCGGGGTGCTCATCGCCGGGGGCGGAACCGCGGGCCACGTGGTGCCTGGCGTGTCCATCGGCGAGGCCCTCGTCGACTCAGGGTGGCCGCGCGACATGATCCACTTCGTCGGGTCGCGTCGCGGGGTGGAGAACGAGCTGGTGCCTGCAGCCGGGTTCGGTCTGACCGCTCTTCCGGGTCGAGGGCTCAACGAACGCCGGATCAGCCTCGCCAACCTGGCCGCGGCGATCGCGCTCGCCTGGGGCGTAGTGCGCGGCATCGTGCTGGTGCTCCGTCGCCGGCCCGCGGTGGTGGTGAGTCTCGGCGGCTACGCGGCTCTCGCCGCGAGCGCAGGCGCGGTCCTGTGGCGCGTGCCGCTCGTCGTCGCCGAGCAGAACGCTGTGCCTTCGGCGACCAACCGGCTCGTCGCTCGGCGTGCGAAGGCGTGCGCGGTGCCCTTCGAGGGCGTCGATCTGCCGCGAGCGGTCGTCACCGGAAATCCCGTGCGCGACGAGGTCATCGCGGCGGCCGCGGAGGGCCCGTCGCGCGACTGGCCCGACGATCGCCTCAAGCTGGTGGTCTTCGGTGGCTCGCTGGGTTCTGCCCGGATCAACGACGCGGTGTGGGAGGGGCTCGCCGAGCTGGCGGGCCGCGGGGATCTGTTCGTGTACCACGTGGTCGGTCGGCGCGATTGGCCGGACCGTCCCGCGGAGGCGTGGCCCGCTGAGCTGTACGAGGCCGTGGAGTACGACTCGGACCTGCCCACGGCCCTCGCCTCTGCAGACGTCGTGGTGAGCCGCGCTGGCGGGTCGACCGTCGCCGAGTTGGCTGTTATCGGCGTCGCCTCGGTCCTCGTGCCG
Organism: uncultured Acidimicrobiales bacterium; assembly: GCA_964443165.1. Lineage (GTDB taxonomy): Bacteria > Actinomycetota > Acidimicrobiia > Acidimicrobiales > Poriferisodalaceae > JAYPWI01. The sequence goes on along the minus strand of CAYUBX010000611.1, from coordinate 1,425 downwards.
CTTCCCATCGCAACGCATGACCACCAGACCCACAACGCCGCCGCACTCGCGTCCGTCGGAGCGGCGACCGTCGTCGAAGACGCCGAGCTCGGTCCTGGGCGGCTGGTGAGCGAGGTCGCTCGCTATGTGGATGGAGGTGCCACCGCCGCGGCCGTGGCAGCCCGTACCGTTGGACGGCCGAGGGCGGCGCACGACGTGGCCGCCCTCGTGAACCGACACGCCCGCTTCCGCCCTGAATCGGTGTCCAGCGCCTGACCACGGACTCGCTCATGCCCGCCATCGATCTCTCGTCTCCGCAGAACATCCACCTCATCGGTGCCGGCGGGTCCGGCATGAACGCGATCGGCGTGGTGCTCGCCGAGATGGGCCATCGGGTGAGCGGTTCGGACCTCAAAGACTCCAGCGGGATCTCGCGTCTGCGGGCACACGGAGCCGAGATCTCGATCGGCCACGCCGCCGACAACGTCGGCGCCGTCGACGCTGTCGCGCGCTCCACCGCCGTCCCCGACGACAACCCCGAGGTGACGGCGGCGCACCAGCGCTCGCTTCCCGTTCTGCGGAGGGCCGAGATCCTCTCGGCGATCTGCGAGCAGAAGCGAACCGTCGCAGTGGCGGGCACCCACGGCAAGACCACCACCTCGTCGATGCTCTCGCTGGCCCTCGTCGGCGCCGACCTCCATCCGTCGTTCATCATCGGTGGCGACCTCAACGAGATCGGATCGGGAGCCGTGTGGGACGACGGCGGTGATCTCTTCGTCGTCGAAGCCGACGAATCCGACGGGACCTTCCTCGAGCTGGGTGCCGAGGCGGTGGTGGTGACCAACGTCGAAGCGGATCATCTGGACTTCTACGGGTCCATGGAGGCGATCGAAGACGCCTTCGTTCGCTTCGCCGAAGCGGCTCCCGGCCCACGAGTGATCTGCCTCGACGACGCCGGAGCGGTCCGACTCGGGGCCGCGCTCGACCGCTGCACCACCTACGGGACCAGCGAGGGCGCCGACCTACGCATCGGAGACCTCCGCGGCGAGCGGTACGGCATCTCGTTCGACGTCTCGTGGCGCGGACAGCACCTCGGCCGCTGCGACCTGCCCATCCCCGGCGTTCACAACGCTCTCAACGCCGCAGCGGCGCTCGCGACTGCGATCGAGTTCGGTGCCGATCCCGATGCCGCCCTCGAGGCGCTCGGACGGTTCGCCGGTGTCGCTCGGCGGTTCGAGTACCGCGGAGAGCTCGACGGCATCGTGTTCGTCGACGACTACGCACACCTTCCCTCCGAGGTGAGCGCCGCGATCGCGGCAGCTCGCACCGGTGACTGGGGTCGGGTGGTCGCTGTGTTCCAGCCGCACCGGTACAGCCGCACAGCCGAGCTCTGGGCCGACTTCGCCGACGCGTTCGAAGCGGCCGACCATGTCGTCCTCACGGGCA
>CAYUBX010000610.1:0-2656 GCA_964443165.1 uncultured Acidimicrobiales bacterium | reverse complement strand
GTGTCGACCTCCACCGACAGATCGTCGGAGACCGTGCCGACCTCTTCCCACGAGACGAGTCGGGCTGGGACACCGACGACCGCCCAGCCGTCCTCGTTCGACACGATGTCGTCCGGATGCGCCTCGAGGAGGTCTGCCGCCACCAGCCGTGCCCGTTCGAAGAGCTCGTCGGCGGCAGCCGCGACCTGCGAGCCGAGCACGAAGGAGGAGCGCGACCCCCCGGTGGTCTGACCGAACGGCGCGACCGCGGTGTCTGCATCGATCACGATGATTCGTTCCACGGACACACCGAGCCGCGCGGCCACGAGCGCGCTCCAGAGTGAGTCGTGGCCCTGGCCATGCGCGGCGCTCGCGCAGGACACGAGCACGGAGCCATCCGCGGACAGACCGATGCTCGCGTAGTCCGCACCATCGCCACTGCCCGCGGTCTGGCTGTAGCACCCGTACCCGATCCCGAGGAGCTTCTCCTCTCCGTTGCGCCGGCGACGTCCCGCTTCCGCTGGCCACCCTGCGTGGGCGACCGCGGCAGCAGCCGCGTCGAGCGCACCGATCGGATCGCCGCTGTCGACGGTGATCCCCGTCCCGGTCTCGTACGGGAGCTCGTCCGCCCGCAGCAGATTCCGACGACGTACGTCGAGCGGATCGAACCCACCAAGCCGAGCTGCGGCGTCCACGGCGCGTTCGAGCGCCAGATTCACCTCCGGCTGACCCGCGCCCCGATAGGCACCGACGGGCGGGGTGTTGGTGACGGCGGATTCGAAGCGATAGCGGAACCGCGGCACGCGATACATCCCCGTGCACTGACGACGGCTCGCGTTGGCGAGCACCGCGGCCATGTGGGGATACGCACCGGAATCGCACGTCATGGACGCATCGATCCCCACGATGTACCCGTCGTCATCGAGCCCGACCGCGAAGTCGTGGACCTGCCCCCTTCCCCACGGCATCGACGCGAACTGCTCCGCCCTGCTCTGGATCCAACGAATCGGCCGACCCAGCCGCAGCGCCAGGGCAGCCACGACGAGCGACTCCGGGAGGACGTCACCCCACCCGCCGAATCCACCCCCGACAGCAGGGTGCCGGACTCGAACCGCCGATGGTTCGAGACCCAACACCGTGACCAAGGTGTCGTGCTGGCGGTGGACCCCCTGGCCCGTGCACCACACATCGAGCCCGCTGCCCGTCGGGCAAGCGAGGATCCCACAGGGCTCGATCGGAGCCGAGGTCACCCGCGGGCTCTCGCTCCGCACCCGCCCGACGACCGCAGCGCCCTCCAACGGGTCAGCCCTGTCGTCGGCCAGTTCGGCCACGAGGTTGGTGCCGTGATCCGGGAACAGCAGTGGCGCCGACTCGCCGAGGGCAACTGCCGGGTCGACAACGGACGGCAGCGACTCCGAGTCGACCGCGACCAGTTCGGCAGCATCATGGGCTGCCTCGGGCCTCGTCGCCAGAACGACCGCGAGGGGCTCGCCGACGAACCGGGTGCGACCGCGGGCGAGAAGCGGACGCGCCATCCTCCCGCCCGCGGTGGTCACCGGGTAATAGGAGTGCGGTTCGAGCCAGAGCTCTGTGGCGGTCACCACAGCCTCGACATCGGCCGCCTCGGCCGCCTCGGAGACGTCGACATCGAGGATCCGAGCGTGCGGTTCGGTCGAGCGGACGAACGCGGCGTGGAGGGTGCCAGGTGGTAACTCCAGGTCCGCGATGTATCGGGCGACGCCACGAAGCATCGGCTCGTCCTCACGCGCCAGGCGGGCCACAGCCATGAACCGAAAGTAACCCCCAGGGCCCCGAGGCCGGTCGACCCCCTGCGCCGGGACAAGAGGCCAAGCCGGTAGCGTCGCTCGGATGGTCACCTCGCCGCAGCTCGCCATCGTCACCGGTGCCAGCTCCGGCATCGGTCGCGCACTCTGCGATCGGCTCGCGGAGCACGAACTCGACCTCGTGACGGTGGATCGCGACCCCGCACCGCACGACCTCCCCACCAGCCGCCATCTCACCTGCGACCTGGCCCGACCCGATGATGTCGGTCGGCTGATCAGAGACCTGCGCGTTCTGCTGGACCCTCAGGTTCCGGCCGCCCTGGTCAACGTCGCCGGAGCACCAGGCACGCTTCCCGCCGACGTGGTGCTCGAGGTCAACCTCCTGGCACTGCGGAGGCTGTGTCGCGACCTGGCGACGTCGCTGGCGCCTGGTTCGTCCGTCGTCAACGTCGCATCGATTTCGGGCAATGGGTGGGCCCAGCGACTCGATCTGCACCGCCAGCTCGCCTCCCTCGACGACGACGCAGCACGTGCCTGGTGGACCGACCGAGCCCCCTCGTTGGATGCAGATCCGTACGCCTTCTCGAAGGAATCGGTCATCGTGCACAGCATGCTGTTGGCGGGCGAGCTCATCGGGGGTGGGATCCGGTGCAACGTCGTGAGTCCAGGCCCCGTCGAGACGCCGCTTCTTCCAACGTTCCGGGAGCAGATCGGCGACGAGCGGATCGACTGGGTGCTCAGCCATGCCGGCCGGGCCGCCACGCCCGACGAGATCGCACAGGGTCTCGAATGGTTGGCTGTCGGTGAGTCCGGCTGGGTCAACGGTCACCACATGGTGATCGATGGCGGGTACACCTCTGGCTTGCTGTCGGGATGGCTTGACGCGGATGCCG
>CAYUBX010000609.1:0-2658 GCA_964443165.1 uncultured Acidimicrobiales bacterium | reverse complement strand
CGGACCCCAATTCCCTCTCAAACTGCCTTCGGAGGCCACAGTGCCTGGAACGACCGCCAATCAGCCGCTACTCGACTGGGTCGAGCAATGGGCCGGGTTGTTACAACCCGCCAACATTCACTGGTGCGACGGTTCCGAAGCGGAGTACCAGTCGCTCACCGAGCTCATGGTCGATCAGGGGACGCTGATCCCCCTCGACGATGCCAAGCGCCCCAACAGTTTCCTGGCGCGCTCCGATCCGGGCGACGTCGCTCGCGTGGAGGACCGCACCTTCATCTGCACCAAAGACGAGGCGGACGCGGGCACCAACAACAACTGGCGCAACCCCGACGAGATGCGGCAGCAGATGAAGGATCTGTTCGCCGGCTCGATGGCGGGCCGCACCATGTACGTCGTGCCCTTCTCCATGGGCCCGCTGGGGTCGCCTATCGCGCACATCGGTGTTCAGCTCACCGATTCCCCCTACGTCGCGGCGTCGATGCGGATCATGACCCGGATGGGCCAAGGCGCGCTCGACGTGCTCGGCCACGGCGACTGGGTTCCGTGCGTGCACAGCCTGGGCGCCCCGCTCGCCGACGGCGAGGACGACGTGGCGTGGCCGTGCGACGCCGAGAACAAGTTCATCGTCCACTTCCCCGAGACCCGCGAGATCTGGAGCTACGGGTCGGGCTACGGCGGCAACGCCCTGCTCGGCAAGAAGTGCTTCGCCCTGCGGATCGCCTCCACCATGGCGCGCGACGAAGGCTGGCTCGCCGAGCACATGCTGATCATCGGCGTCACGCCGCCGGGCGGTGAGACGAAATACGTCGCGGCAGCGTTCCCGAGCGCCTGCGGCAAGACCAACATGGCCATGATGATCCCGAGCCTTCCGGGTTGGAAGGTCGAGACCATCGGCGACGACATCGCCTGGATGAAGTTCGGCGATGACAGTCAGCTCTACGCGATCAACCCCGAAGCCGGCTTCTTCGGCGTCGCCCCCGGAACCAGTGAGGACACCAACCCCAACGCCCTCGCCACCCTGTCGGGCAACTGCGTGTTCACCAACGTCGCGGAGACCACCGGCGGCGACATCTGGTGGGAAGGCCTCACCTCCGACCCGCCAGCGCGTTTGACCGACTGGAAGGGCCAGACCTGGACTCCCGAGACCGAGACGCCGGCCGCGCACCCCAACGCCCGGTTCACGGTCCCGGCCGACCAGTGCCCCTCGATCGCCGAGGCCTGGGAAGACCCCGAGGGTGTCCCGATCTCGGCGATCCTCTTCGGCGGGCGGCGGGCCACCACGGTTCCCCTCGTCGCAGAGGCCCTCGACTGGGAGCACGGCGTGTTCCTCGGATCGGTCATGTCGTCGGAGAAGACGGCGGCTGCGGCCGGTGCGATCGGCCAGGTGCGCCGCGACCCCTTCGCGATGCTGCCGTTCTGCGGGTACAACTTCGGCGATTACTTCCGTCACTGGCTCGACATCGGCGAGCGGGACGGCGCCAACCTGCCGAAGCTGTTCTACGTCAACTGGTTCCGCAAGGACGCAGCCGGCAAGTTCATCTGGCCGGGGTTCGGCGACAACGCACGGGTGCTCAAGTGGGTGCTCGAGCGGATCGACGGCCAGGGCGACGCGGCGGAGACCGCTATCGGCATGGTTCCCACCTCCGAGGCCCTCGACATCAGCGGCCTCGACATCAGCGATGCCGCTCTCGAGGAGCTCCTCAAGGTCGACGCCGACGAGTGGCGCTCCGAGCTCGCGCTGATCAAGGAGCACTACGACTCGATCGGAGAGCGTCTTCCGAGCGAGATGCGCGGCCAGCTCGGCCGTCTCGCCGAACGACTCGGCGCCTGACCTCGCCGCTCCACCGGCCTCACTAGTGTCTGCTCCGTGGCAGACGGAGCAGACGACGGCATCGGTATCGATCATTTCAGGCGCGACGTCGCCGACCGCTTCCTCGAGGGCGACAAGCACCTCGACGGAATCGCCGGCTTCCTCGGCCTCCAGCACGTGAGCTTCGAGCCCGGCGTGTTCGTGTGCGACATGCCGATCACCGACGACCTCGTCACGATGATCGGCAACATCCACGGCGGGTGCATCTCCGCTCAGGTGGACCACTGCCTCGGCGTCACGCTCTATCCCCACATGCCAAAGGGCTATTGGGCGGCCACGACGGAGTTCAAGATCAACCTCCTGGCGCCCGTCTCGACCGGGGTCTGTCGGGCCACGGCCACGATCATGGCCATGACCAAGCGCACGGCGGTCGTTCGGATCGACGTCGAGAACGAAGGCCGCCTCGTCGCTGCGGCACAAGGGACCTGCACCGTGCAGCCTCCGAGGAAGCGCTGAGACGTGGCGACCGCGTTGGTTCTCGACGAACCGAGGGTGCTGCGCCGGGCAGACTACGTCCTCCCCGAGGTGGGTGACGACGACGGCATCTTGCGGATCGAGGCCTGCGGGCTCTGCGGCACCGACCACGAGCAGTACACCGGGCACATCCGCGCCGGCTACTCGTTCATCCCCGGACACGAGATCGTCGGAACCATCGAGGCGGTCGGCCGCACCGCCGCCGCTCGTTGGGGTGTGGCCGTCGGCGACCGGGTGGCCGTCGAGGTCTTCATGTCGTGCCGCACGTGCGCCGAGTGCATCGCAGGTCGCTACCGCCGCTGTCTCCAGCACGG
>CAYUBX010000608.1:0-2667 GCA_964443165.1 uncultured Acidimicrobiales bacterium | reverse complement strand
CGCAAATCCCTCCCGGATCGCCGTCGCGACATCGTTCGCCGCGCCGGGGTCGAGGTCGAGAAACACCGTGGAGATGAAGTCGTTCTTCACATCGGCGATCAGGCCACCGAGCGCGCTCAGCACGCCTGGCGTCTGCGGCACGACGACGTCGGTCATCCCAAGCTCTCGCGCCACGAAGCAAGCCATCATCGGGCCAGCCCCACCGAACGCCTGCATCGCGTAGTCGCGTGTGTCGACGCCGTAGCGCGAGATGAGCTTGCTCACCTCCATGTACATGCCGGACACGGCGATGTCGACGATGGCCCGGGCGGCCTCGGCCACCGAGAGTCCCACCGGAGCTGCCACGCTCTCGATCGCGGCTTCCGCGAGGCGGCGATCGACGGCGATCGCGTTGTAGCCCAAGTCGAACTGGCCGATGTAGCCGAGCGCGACGAACGCGTCGGTGATCGTCGGACGCTCGCCGCCGCGGCCGTAGCAGGCCGGGCCTGGCGTCGACCCTGCGCTCTCTGGCCCAACCTTCAGCACGCCGAGCTCATCCACCCATGCGATCGAGCCGCCGCCGGCTCCAATGGACGTGACCGCGACCGAGGGGATGTAGATCGGGAACTCTCCGATCACCTCCCCCACCCCGTACTGCGGCATTCCGTTGCGAATGAACGCGACATCGGCGCTCGTGCCGCCGATGTCGAGGCTCATCGTCGAGGGGTGCCCGGACAGCTCACTGACGTGGCTCGCACCGATGACCCCGGCCGCCGTTCCCGACAGGATCATCTGCGCGCACGCGGTCTTGCCGCGCTCGGCGCTCATCACGCCTCCGTTGGACTTCGTCACGAGCGCTTCCGCGGGAACTCCGGCATCCACGAGCGCGTTCTGGAGCGATCCCAGATAGTGACTCACCCGCGGCTGGACGTAGCCGTGGATGACCGCCGTCGTCGTGCGCTCGTACTCGCGGATGATCGACCACACGTCCGCCGAACAGAACACGGGCACGTCGGGAGCTTCGCGGACGAGAATCTCCATGACCTCGTGCTCGTGCGCAGCATTGCGGTACGAGTTGATGAGCGCGACGACGATCCCTTCGGCTCCCCTGGCCCTCGCCCCGCTCAACGCCTCCAGCACGCTCGCTTTGTCGACAGGGCGGTCCTCCGTGCCGTCGGCCCGCATCCGCTCGCGGACGCCGAAGACGAGATCCTTGGTCACCAGCGGATCGGGTCGCTTGGACAGAAGTGAGTATGGATCCGGCATCTTGAGCCGCGCGACCTCGAGCACGTCTCCGAAGTTCTCCGTGGTGAACAGCGCCAATCGAATCCCGGAGCGTTGGATGACCGTGTTCACCCCGACGGTTGTGCCGTGGGTGAAGTAGGTGATCTCCGAGGGCTCGATCCCGTACCGATCGGTCAGCTCGGCGATGCCCGTCATCACCTCCGAACCTGGCTCGTCGGGCGTCGACAGCACCTTGAGCGTGTGGAGTCGGTTCGTCGCCTCGTCGAAAGCACAGAAGTCCGTGAACGTGCCGCCGATGTCGACGCCAACCCGATAGCCCACGTGACCAGACCTATCCCAGGAGGACGGACGGGTCGTAGAACCCGAGTCCACCGTCGCCGTAGTCCATGGCGAACCCCAACCGACTGCGAACGTCTTTGGGGAGATCGAAGGCATCGGCGAGCGGCATCGACAGGTGCTGGTTCTCCTCCTGCCGGAGCCAGTCGAGGTTGTAGGTGAGAACCACCCCGTATCGCCACTCGTTCTCCGTGACGTTAGCGCCGGCGCCGTGCAGGGTGCCGCCAAGCCAGAACAGCACCGACCCCACCGGCATCTCGGCGCGGACGATCTCGTGGGGCTCGGCCGCCCGCCCGTCTTCCCACCGGTGGCTTCCCGGAACGATCTGGGTCCCGCCGTTGTCTGCGGTGAACTCCGAGATCGCCCACATCGTGGCGAGGATAAGGTTGGGCCGAGGGAGCGGGAAGTACCGGTAGAGGTCCTCTTCGCGATGGAGCACCTGGTCACGAGCGCCCGGTCCCACCTCGAGCGCGGCCGACACATTCAGCTGCCACTTCTTGCAGTTGGCCAGGAGATGGCGGTCGCCCAGTTGCTCGACGGTGGGGTGCATCAACAAGCCCCGCGTGGTCGGTGATCGCTGCATCAGAGCCACGACCCGGTGGGTGTGGCCGGGATAGAAGTCCTCGGGGTCGTCCTCCGCGGCTTCGGCGGCGTCCACATGGTCGAACAGTTCGGCCTTCACCGCCTCCGCAGCGGCGGGATCGAACATGTCGTGCACCACGAGCGCCCCGGTCTCGGCGAGAGCGGCGTACATGGCATCGGGATCCTCGGCGGCCGCGCACTCGGGAATGGATGCTGTGATCGTCGACACGCCTCGAACGGTAGTACTCAACACCGACCCACCGGGCGGGGCATCAGCTCAGCCGAGGACCACCAGGTCGCGAGAATCTGCACCTCAACACTGCGTCTCCCGGGACAGTCGGCTCACCCGTCGTTGAACCGGTCACAGAACGAGTTGTGAAAGCAGACCCGCGTCGCGGGGTGCCGTGGGGTCGACGTAGCCGATGGCCGTCCCCGGTTGATCCCGACGGGCGCTCACGAAGTCCCCCGACCTCGGCGTCGTTCAGGCCAGGTCGACGGTGAGGAAAGCGAAGTCCTCGCCGCGAG
>CAYUBX010000607.1:0-2669 GCA_964443165.1 uncultured Acidimicrobiales bacterium | reverse complement strand
GGATGCTGCTCCGTCGGAGCACAGCTCCTGGATGAGCAGGAGGCCCGGCTGATCGGGGCCCTGGGCGCGTCGCTCGATCCACGACTGTTCGAGCAACACGCCCTGGCCTCGGAGATCGGCGCGCTCGACGAGTCCGGCCGTCACACTCGGGTGCTGGCCGATCGCTGCATCTTCCACAATTCGGTCGACTTCGCCGGAGGACCCGGCTGCGCCCTCCACCTCACGGCGCTAAAAAAAGGCGAGGATCCGCTCGACTGGAAGCCGGCGGTCTGCTGGCAGCTCCCCCTCAAGGTCGATCGCGATCCCGAGGCGGCGACGGCCCACCTGCGGCCGTGGCGTCGCGACGACTGGGGCCCCGGTGGCGACACGATGGCCTGGTGTTGCAGCTCTCGCGACGAAGCCCCCGAGGCGTTCACCGGCGACGAGCCGGTGTTCGTGTCGCTGGCCCACGAGCTGCGGGCGCTCCTGGGGACGGAGGGCTACGACGCCCTGGCGGATCAGTTGAGTCAGGACGTGCGCAAGGGCGACACCAGCGGCTCCAGTGCCAGGGCGTAGTCGGCCACTCGGGCGCCGAGCTCGAATCCGAGATCTTCGTCCTCTGCGAACAACTGCTCGAGGTCGGGGTGCTCCCACAGCTCGCTCAGCCTCCTCCAGCCTTTGTTGCCGTAGAAGCGACCAGCGCTGGCCTCCTCGCCGATCGAGTCGCGCCACGACGACTCCCCAGCGAGGACGGCGGCGAGGACGTCATCGTTCTCGGGATCCGTCTTCCGCTCGCTGTGAAACCCGACCTCGATCACCGCGCCAGATCCGCCGTCGACGTGGCGTCGGCTGAGGAGCTGCGCTTCGTAGTGCTCTGGCGGGCACGCCCCCTCCCCGACCCACAGCTTCACCCCGCGCCGGTGAGCTCGGAACTGGATGGTGCCGAGTTCGCCGACAAGGAGCATCCGCGCGACCTCGCCCGCTTGCTCGAAGGGAGACAGCTCGAGTTCCACCGGCTACCCCGCGACGAGCTGGGCCGACTCCACCACGACCGCGCCTGCGAGCACGGTGTGACGAACCCGGCTACTGAGTCGGCGGCCCTGCCATGGGGTGTTGGTGGACTTGCTGTGCAGAGTCGATCCGTCGACGGTCCAGTCGGCCCCCGGATCGAACACGACGAGGTTGGCTGGCTCGCGTGGTGCGACGGGCCGGCCGTGCTCACTGATACCCGCAATCTCCGCTGGTCTGGTCGACAGGGCCTCGACGAACCGCTCCGCCGACATGGCACCACTGGCGACCAGTTCGTCCCACACCACCGACGCCATCGTCTCGACACCCAACATCCCCGGCGGAGCGGTGGCGAGCGGTTGCGCCTTCAGATCGGGATGGTGCGGTGCGTGGTCCGTTGCGACCGCATCGATCCCGCCGTCCACGATCGCGGAACGAAGGGCGGCAACGTCTTCGGGAAGGCGAAGTGGCGGGTTCATCTTCCCTGACGTGCCGAGGCGCTCCACGTCGTTCTCCGTGAGGACCAGATGCTGCGGCGTGACCTCGGCCGTGACGCGCAGCCCTTCGGCCTTGGCGGCCCGGACGTGCGCGAGCGCGAGGGAGGTGGACATGTGCAGGACGTGGTAGCGGCCCCCTGTCGCTCTGGCCAGAGCGATGTCGCGCGCGACGATGATCTCCTCTGCCTCGCGCGGCCGCCCGGGAAGGCCGAGCCGGGCAGCGACGGCGCCGTCGTTGATCACGCCATCGTCGGTGAGAACCGGGTCCTCCGCGTGCTGGCTGAGGACCGCCCCGGGGAGGTCGCGCGTGGCCTCGAAGGCGGCCCGCATCACACCAGTGTCCGCCACGGACCAGCCGTCGTCGGTGAAGACCCGGATTCCGGCTGCGTGCAGCGCCTCGAAATCGACGAGCGCCTCCCCTGCTCTATCCACCGTGATGGCAGCGGAGGTCCGCACGTCGCACGGCGCCATTCGCGCGATCTCGAGCACATCGCGAACCATGTCCACGGTGTCGATCGTGGGGACGGTGTTGGGCATCATCACGCAGCTGGTGACACCGCCCATGGCCGCACCTTCGGCCCCAGAGCGAATGTCCTCGCTCTCGGTGCCGCCCGGAGTCCGGAAGTGCACCTGGATGTCGACGAAACCGGGCATCACCAGGGCGTCGCTCGCGTCGAGCGTCCGGTCACCGGCGAGGGAGCCGGGTTCGCCGACGGCTTCGATCATCCCGTCACCGATGACGACGTCCGCGCGTCGCTGACCCGACGCATCGACGATCGTCCCGCCGGAGATGAGGAGAGTGGTGCCCATGGCCGCACCCTAGGCGGGCCCACTCCGATGCCGGGCGTTACCATTTCAGTCCCAGAGAGGGGGTCGTGCACATGGGGGCACCACCGATCGACCAGTTGATCACCGACGAACAGGGCGCGTTCTACGAGGCCAACGGCTACTTACATCTCGACTCGTTCGTCAGCGGCGAGTGGCTCTCCGAGCTCCAGGCCACCGCCGACCACTTCGTCGAGATGTCGCGATCCGAGACCAGCTCCACCAAGGTGTTCGATCTCGAGCCAGACCACACGGCCGACGCACCGCGGATCAGACGACTCAACTCGCCTGTCGACCAGCTCGAGACCTTCGCGAGCTTCACCCTCGAGGGGCCTTCGGCCCAGTTGGGCCAAGAGGTTG
>CAYUBX010000606.1:0-2670 GCA_964443165.1 uncultured Acidimicrobiales bacterium | reverse complement strand
CCCTCACGCTCCTCACCATCGGCCAGTCACCGCGCCCCGATCTCGAAGCGGAGCTCCGCCTGACCCTGGGCGATGTGGCCATCGAGACAGTGGGCGCGCTCGACGGGTTGTCCGACGAAGAGGTCGCGGCGCATCCGCCGATGTCCGACGCGGACGCGTTCCACACGCGGCTCGGGGGCGAGCGCGATGTCATCGTCTCCAAGGCCGCCGTCACCCAACGGCTCGCGGGGCTCATCTCCGACTCGACGGACGACCTGATCGTCGTCGGTTGCACCGGGCGCTTCGTCGGGCTGCCGCGCCGCGCCAACGTCCTCTACCCATCGGAGGTCCTGGCGCACGCCGTCGACGCGGTCCTTCCTTCGCCGTGCCGCCTCGGCGTTCTGGTCCCCCTGGCCGAACAGGTCGCGCCGTTCACAGACCAATGGAGCTCCGAGGGGCGACTGGCCACCGCGGTCACGCTCACTCCAGGGACCGACCCGGCCGACGCCTGCGACTCGCTGATATCCGTCGGTGTCGACGCCGTTCTTCTGGACTGCTTCGGGTACGACACGGACCTCGTCGAGACGGTTCGGGAGCGCACCGGCCGGCCGGTCCTGTCTGCGGTACGCATTACGGCGTTGCTGGCCGGAGAACTGCTCGGATGAGCCGCGTTCTCGGGCTCGCGGAGGTCGACGACCTCGCGGTGGGGGCGTGGATCATCGGCACCGGCGGTGGTGGCTCGCCGTACCTCAACCACCTCACCGTCCGGCAGATGGCTGACGCCGGAACGGAGTTCGACCTGATCACGGTGGACGAACTCGCCGACGATGCGCAGGTCGCCGTCGTGTCCACGATGGGCGCACCGATCGTCATGCAGGAGCGCTTACAGGACAGCGCAGACGTCGCCCGCGCGGTCGAGATCATGGCCGACCACCTCGGCCGCGGTTTCGACGCCGTGATGGCGACCGAGATCGGTGGCAGCAACTCCTTCCAACCCTTCATGGTCGCTGCCCATCTCGGGCTGCCGATCGTCGACGCGGACGCGATGGGGCGCGCGTACCCGGAAGCGCAGATGACCAGCTTCGCCATCGCCGGCCTCCAGCCGTGGCCACTGTCTCTGGTCGATCCGCGAGGCGTCGAAGCGGTCATCACCCACGTCCCGACCTGGAAGTGGATGGAGCGAGCGAGCCGGGTTCTCACCGTCGAGACCGGTTCGATGGCCGCGACGTGCAAGGCGCCCAGAACAGGAGCCGAGGTGAGGCAGTGGAGCGTCCGCGACACCGTCACCGCCGCGATCAGCATCGGGGCAGCGGTCCGAGCCGCCCGGGCCGACCATCTCGATCCCGTCACGGCGATCTGCGACGAGACGGGCGGACGCCTTCTCTTCACGGGAAAGGTGACCGACGTCGAGCGACGAACAACCGGTGGGTTTCTCCGCGGGGCCGCGCAGCTCGACGGTCTGCACGCTGACGCGGGTAGCGGCGTGCGTCTCGAGTTCCAGAACGAATGGTTGGTCGCGTGGCGCGACGGCACCGCGATCGCGTCCGTGCCGCATCTCATCTGCCTCCTCGATTCCATCTCCGGCGAGGCGGTCGGCACCGAGACCGTCCGGTACGGGCAGCGCGTCTCGGTCATCGGAATCACCGCGCCTGAGCTGTTCTCCAGCCAGCAGGGCCTCCTGTATGTCGGTCCTCGCGCGATGGGCTACGACCTCGACCCGATCGATCCGCTCGAAGCGGGAGCGAGCTGATGCGTCGAATCGGAATCGACGTCGGCGGCACCAACACCGACGCGGCCGTCGTGGCGGTCGGCGCTGGGCGCTCCCCCGAGGTGATCGCGAGCGTCAAGACCCCGACGACCGAGGACGTGCTCGGCGGCATCGTCGCCGCACTCGCAGCAGTCCCCCACGACGATGTTTCGGTCGTCGTGATCGGAACAACGCATTTCACCAACGCGGTCGTCCAGAGAGTCGGTCTCAACCGGGTGGGCTTCCTGCGGCTCTGCCTACCCACCGGACGGTCCCTCCTGCCGACGGTCGGGTGGCCGCGGGAGCTCGCGGACGCGGTCCACGGCGACACCGTGCTGGTTCGCGGCGGCATCGAATACGACGGCCGCGTCTTCGAGGAACTCGACGAGGCAGCCGTTCGCGACGCGGCCACCCGATTCGGCGAGTCGGGCATCGACTCGGTGGTCGTGTCTGGCTCATTCTCACCGGTGGACACCTCGCAGGAAGAACGCGCAGCCGACCTGTTGCGTGACGCGCTCCCCGGGGTACGAATCACCCAGAGCCATGAGCTCGGCCGTCTCGGGCTTCTCGAACGAGAGAACGCCGCTGGCCTCAACGCCGCGCTCCTCGACCTGGCTCGCACCACCATCGACGCGTTCTCGCGCGCCGTGACGGATAGCGGGCTGCCGGATTCGACCCGTGTGTTCCTGTCCCAGAACGACGGCACGATGCTCGACGTCGCAGCAGCCGCACGGCACCCGGTTCTGACCTTCGCGTCGGGACCCACCAACTCCATGCGCGGCGCAGCTCTCCTCGGTGGGGTGTCCGATGGGCTCGTGGTCGACGTGGGTGGAACCACGGCAGACTTCGGCGCCCTCGTGGCCGGCTACCCGCGCCAGGCCAATTCCGCCGTCGACGTCGGAGGCGTACGCACCCTCTTCCAACTGCCCGATCTGCTGTCGATC
>CAYUBX010000605.1:0-2674 GCA_964443165.1 uncultured Acidimicrobiales bacterium | reverse complement strand
GAGAACGCCAAGACCCGCGCCGACGACGCACCACGATCGGTGCCACAGTCGGCGAGACCGATGACGCTCTCGCCCTGACGTGCAACCATCCGCGCGGCGAGTCCGGGAAATAGAGCTGCTACACCGTCGCTAGTCACCAGGCTCACTCTGCCAGTCACCACCACAGGGAGCCAGGGGCCCCCTTGAAGGGACCTTTGATGTTCCGGGTAATCCAGCCGCCGTAGAACTCGCCCGGCTGCGCCGCCACCAACTCTTCGCCGACATAGCAATCGAAGAAAGACGGGTAGAACGATACATAGCCCGCGAGGTCGGCGAACCGTGTTGTCGGACTCTCGTAACTCCACGCCCGGGCTTCGACCCTGACCGTTCCACAAGTGACGGTCCAGTACGTCGCTGAACCCTTCCATTCGCAATAGCTCGAACCCACGGCCGGGGAGAAATAGCGCCACTGGATTCCGTCGGCCGGGACGTAGTGCGCGGGGGGATGTGACGTCTCCAGGACCCGGAGCGAGGTCGCTGACGACGCGATCACGACCCCCGCCAGCTCGACGCGTACCGGCATCGACGAGACCTCGAGTGCCGGTGGCCGGGGGTACTCCCACACCGACTCTTCGCCGGGTGCCACCGGTTCAGGCTGCGGGAGCTTTCTCCTGTTCATGCTGACGACGCTATCTAGACGCCAACCACGCACGGCTGTGATCTCCCTCACCCGCGGGAGCAGATGGGCGAGTGGGTCGAGACAACGCGGCCGACGTGGCGGATCAGTGCATCGCCCGCCCCAACGTGATGGTCTGTAGCGACCCCGATGTGCATCATCAGCCTTCCCTCCCGCTTCGTCGGGTCGACCCGGCATTCTGTCCGACGACCTCGTGATCCCATGACGCGGGTCGTTTCGTGATCGGCGACCTGCTGGATCGGCTCACCGAACTCGATCTGGTCGTATTGGTCATCGTGACCTTTTTGCTCGCGTTTGGCGAGACGGTGGCGTTCATGGACTTCATCGCTCCCGGCGAGGTGGGAATGGTGCTCGTCGGGGCGGCCGCCGACACACCGGGGCGTGTGGTGTACGTGTGGGTAGCGGGAGCTCTCGGTGCGTTCTGTGGCGACTCGGTGAGCTGGTTCGTCGGCCATCGCTGGGGTGTCGCGGTGCTGCAGAGGTGGCCGCGGCTGTGGGCTCGAGCGGAACCCTCGCTTGCGAGGGCCGAACGGTTCTTCGGACGGCACGGCGGTCGCGCGATCTTCATCGCGCGCTTCGTCGGCGCACTCCGAGCCCTGGCCCCGCTCGTGGCCGGTTCGGCCAGCCTGCCCTATCGCCGATTCGCTCCGTGGAACGCTGCCGCGTCGATCGTGTGGGTGGGCGTGGTGGTCACCCTGGGCGCCCTGTTCGGCGATTCGATCGCAGCTGCCGTGGACCGGGTCGGGCTCGCCATCTCCGCGATTGCTGTGCTTGGCATCATCACCTGGCTGGTCGTGCGACGGCGCTCACACGGCGGTGACGCACGCAGGTAGGCGGGCACCCGCGTTGGTCGACCCCGGCTCGTCACCGGGGTGGACTCGGAGTTCGGCAAGCGGGGCACGGGGCGTATCGGTTGATGGCGATGCGTCGGTTGCAGGAGACCGCGTACCAGTTCGAGCACGCTCACGGTGTGGTGGAGCGGAGGGTGCAGTGCATGCCGAGGCCTCGGCAGATCTGGCGGATCATGACCCGGGGGACTTGCGCTCATCGTTCGAAAGTTGTCCACTCAGGAGCGCACGAGAACCTTTGATCACGTCACGGAACGGCGAGAGGGTCACCATGAAGCTGGCTCTGGCCGGTGCGGGAGCGTTCGGACGCAAGCACTTGGATGCCGTGGGCAACATCGATGGCGTCGAGGTCGTCTCGGTCATCGGACGAACCCCCGATGCGACCGAGGCGGTCGCCCAGGAGTACGGCATCGGTCACTGGGGAACCGATCTCGCCGACGCACTCGCGCTCGACGAGGTCGATGCGGTCGTTCTCGCCACGCCGACCCAGATGCACGCCGCCCAGGCGATCGCGTGTATGGAGGCCGGGAAGCACGTCGAGATCGAGATTCCACTGGCCGATTCGCTCGCCGACGCCCAGGCGGTGCAGGAGACCCAGGAGCGCACCGGTCTCGTTGCGATGGTGGGACACACCCGCCGCTTCAACCCCTCACACCAGTGGGTGCGTCACAGGATCACCGCCGGCGAGTTCGCCATCCAGCAGATGGACGTGCAGACGTTCTTCTTCCGCCGCACGAACACCAACGCACTGGGCCAGCCGCGCTCGTGGACCGACCATCTGCTGTGGCACCACGCCGCGCACACGGTGGACCTCTTCGCCTATCAGGTCGGTGAAGAGATCGTGGCGGCCAACGTGCTCGAAGGGCCACACCACCCCGAGCTCGGGATCGCGATGGACATGTCGATCCAGATGAAGACCAGCGGTGGCGCGATCCTGACGCTCTCGCTGTCGTTCAACAACGATGGGCCGTTCGGCACGTTCTTCCGCTACATCGGCGACAGCGGCACCTACATCGCGCGCTACGACGACCTGGTCACCGGGGACGACGAACCGATCGACGTGTCGCAGGTGGACGTCTCGATGAACGGCATCGAACTGCAGGATCGTGAGTTCATCGCCGCCATCCGTGAGGGCCGAGAGCCCAACGGC
>CAYUBX010000604.1:0-2684 GCA_964443165.1 uncultured Acidimicrobiales bacterium | reverse complement strand
GATGTCACTGAGCTCGAGCCGGGCGAATCGTTCGAGGTCAACGACGTGACCGTCAGCACCGCGGCGACGATGCACGCTCCGGTGAAGCCCACGCTGGGCTACCGGCTCGAACACAACGGCTCGACCGCGGCGCTGGTGGGCGACACGATTCCGTGCGACGGGGTCGACGAGCTGGCGTCGGGAGCGGATGCGTACGTGCAGACCGTCATCCGCAAAGAGATCGTGGAGCTCAGCCCCAATCCCATGGCCCTCGACATTCTCGACTACCACTCCGGGGTGCACGAGGCCGCTGAGACCGCAGCACGCGTCGGCGTGAAGCGGCTCGTGCTCACCCACATGGTTCCGGCGCCGACGCCCGAGCAGTACCCGGAGTGGATCGAGTTCGCCCAGCGGTCGTTCGACGGTGAGGTCATCATCGGCGACGACCTCACGACCATCGAGATCTGAGGACTTCGATGACCACACCACGCCCGGCAGGCTTCGACGGCCGGATCGGCCGCACACTCGACGACTCCGAGCCCCACTTTCCGTCGCGACCGCATCCGCCCGAGGGAGCGCCCAACGTGGTCGTCGTTCTCCTCGACGACACCGGGTTCTCGCAGTTCGGTTGCTACGGGTCGGACATCGACACGCCCAACATCGATCGGCTCGCGGCTGAGGGGCTCCGGTTCACCAACTTCCACGTGACGCCGCTCTGCTCGCCGACCCGCGCCGCGCTCCTCACCGGGAGGTCTCAGCACGCGGTGGGCATGCGGTCGGTCTCGAACCACCAGACCGGGTTTCCGCACCAGCTGGGGTACGTGTCGAACCACGCGGCGACGCTCCCCGAGGTGCTCGGAGCGGAGGGGTACGTCACGTTCTGCGCCGGTAAGTGGCATCTCGCTCCCACCAACGACATCTCCGCGGCCGGGCCGTTCGACCAGTGGCCGCTCGCCAGAGGGTTCGACCGTTTCTACGGCTTCCTCGAAGGTGAGACGGATCAATTCCATCCCGAGCTCGTCATCGACAACCACCACGTCGACCCTCCGGCGGGCCCCGAGGACGGGTACCACCTGAGTGAGGACCTCGTCGATCAGCTCCTGCGCATGATCAACGACAGCATCGGCATCCGCCCCGATCGTCCCTTCTTCGCCTACCTCCCCTTCGGCGCCACGCACGCGCCGCATCAAGCCCCGCAGGCCTACCTCGACAAGTACCGCGGCCGGTATGACGAGGGCTGGGACGTCATCCGGGATCGCTGGTACGCCCGCCAGCTGGAGCTCGGTGTGACACCGCCCGACACGCAGCTCGCGCCCCGCAACCCCGGCGTCGAGCCCTGGGACGAGCTCCTCGAGAACCACCAGAGGGTCGCGGCTCGCCTCCAGGAAGCGTTCGCGGCGTTCCTCGACCACACCGACGACCAGATCGGCCGGCTCGTCGAGGGACTCGCCGACATGGGGCAGCTCGACAACACCATCCTCGTCGTGCTCGCCGACAACGGTGCATCACAGGAGGGTGGTCCGTTCGGTGTGATGCACGAGATGAAGTTCTTCAACGGCGTGTTCGACTCGCCCGATGTGCTGATCGACTCCCTCGACGACATCGGGGGCCCGCACAGCCACACCAACTACCCGTGGGGGTGGGCCCAGGCGGGCAACACACCGTTCAAGTGGTACAAGCAGAACACCCACGAAGGCGGCGTGCACGTTCCGCTGGTCGTTCATTGGCCCGCCGGCATCGACTCGGAGCAATGGGGCACTCTGCGGCACCAATTCACCAACGTGTCGGACATCGCTCCCACCGTCTACGAGCTCCTCGGCATCACCCCGCCGGCGGAGTTTCGTGGTTTCGAGCAGATGCCGGTCACCGGCCGGTCGTTCGCCACCACGCTCGATGACGCAGACGCCCCGGCGACCAACACCCTGCAGTACTTCGAACAGTTCGGTTCGCGAGCGATCGTTGCCCAGCAGGGCGATCACTGGTGGAAGGCCGTCACGCGCCACAACAAGGGTGACTCGTTCGAGGACGACGTCTGGGAGCTCTACGACCTGGCCGTCGACCGATCGGAGTGCAACGACCTCGCGGCGTCCGAGCCGGACAAGCTCGCCGAGATGATCGACCTCTGGTGGGAAGAGGCCGAGGTCCACGGCGTTCTCCCGCTCGACGATCGCGTCATCGAGTTGTTCGCGGCGCGGCTCGACGACCACTCACCTCACCCGACGCACAAGCGCTACCGCTACCGCCCTCCGATGTCGCCGATCCCCGCACAGGCCGCGCCCTCTCCAGGCGGACGGGCATGGGACCTCACGGCTGCCGTCAGCCGTGCGACGGGCGATGAGGGCGTGATCTACGCGACCGGCAACGAGAACTCGGGCATGTCGGTCTTCGTTCAGGACGAACGCCTCGTCGTGGACTACAACGCCTTCGACGATCACGTCGTGGTGGAGTCAGAGGTCCCCGTGCCGGTCGGGGAGAGCAGTGTGGCTGTCGGCCTCCGCCGAACGGGCCGGATGACCGGCGCGCTCTCCATCAGCATCGACGGTGAAGAATGCGGCAGCGCGGAGCTGCCGTTCCTCATGCGGATGATCAGCTCGATTGGCGCATGCGTTGGGCAGGACCACGGCTCGGCCGTGTCATCGCGCTACGTCGCCCCCTTCGAGTTCTCGGGGACGCTGCACAGCGTGGAGATCGAGCGCGGCACGCTG
>CAYUBX010000603.1:0-2689 GCA_964443165.1 uncultured Acidimicrobiales bacterium | reverse complement strand
GGTCGGGCCGACCGCCGAAGCGTTGGCGACGTAGTTGCCCTGGATGACAACGGGTGCGCCGTTGAGGATGTTCACCTGCTGGCACGGACCGAGTCCGGTACCGAAGTCCGGCTGATCCCATCCGGCGACGGGACCGAAGCAGACCTCGGCCTCGCCCTCGGGAAGGTGGGTCCACACGCCCCAGTCGTTCGCCGGCTCGCCATCGATGGTGATGGTCGCCGGGAGCGCTGGGTTGGTAGTGGCCTGCAGCCAGCCGCGGGCGGCGTAGGCGCCGTCCAGCACGGTGGTGGCACCGGCCAGGATCGTGACGTCCTGGCACGGCGGGGTGTCCATCGCCGGCATGTCCGTGAAGCACACGGTGTGGGTTCCCTCTGGTATGTCCACCCAGGTGAGGCCCCACGTGTCAGCGGCGAAGCCGTTGACCGTGATCTGAGCCGACACGGCCGGGGTGGTGGTCACCCGCAGCTCACCGATGCCCGGAGGCGCCGAGATGCCCAGATCCTGGTCGCTGAAGCGCAGGATCTCCACGTTGAACACGGTGTCCCTGCCCTCTGGCTGGCCAGGCTCGCCGTCACCGTCGAGCGGGCAGATGTCGAGGCCGGCTGGATCACCGCAGCCACGAACGTGATCCACGATCCAACGATCACCCAGGAAGGTGATGTTGAAGTCCGCCATCGGGTTCTGGTACAGCGCCACGTCGATGTCGGCGTGGACCGGATGCGCCGGAGTCTCGATGCTCCGAACGATCATCACGTCGCCCGGGTTGTAGAGACCAGCGAAGATGTCGGCCTCCAAGTCCCGTGCGTCGGTCACCTGCTTGCGGGCGCCCATTGCGCCGAGCGGATCCGGAGCGTCGAGCACCGCTTGCAGGAAGCGGTCACCGTCGATGATGTCGTCGGAACCGCGACCCTCGATGACGTCCGATCCGGCACCGCCGAGGAGGATGTTGCCGTCCTCCCAGAGGGTGGCGCCGAGCGGAAGCAGGTCCGCCAGACCGGCGATGCGGGCGATGCCGTCGGCCATCAGCCTGTGGTCACCCTCAAGCGGGTCGTTCAGCGGACTGCAGGTGAACGGAACCGGGCACGGCGCGATCTCACCGTTGCCACGGCTGTCGCCGTGAATGGTGTCGTCGCCGTCGTGACCCGACACCGCTTCGACGAGGTCGTAGCGGTTCTCGAGCACCTCGACGTGCGGCGGGAAGATCCCCGCCGTTCGCTCCAGGTCGATCCAGGTGCCTGCGAGGCCCTGAGTGATCACCCAGTCGAAGCCAGGACCGGCCTCGAAGCCATCGGTACCGGTGGCGTGGATGAGGATGTCATCGCCGCCCTCGGAGTCGTAGTCGTCGTTGCCGCCACCAGAGTTGATGACGTCGTGGCCGTCGGTCCCGAGCGGGTTGTTCTGGGTCAGTGCGCCGTGGTCGCCGGCGAGGAAGTCGGCCTGGTCGCCGCCCTCGATCCAGTCGTCGCCGCTGTCACCGAAGATCACGTCGAAGCTGTCGCCGCCGATCAGGATGTCGTTGCCCTCAGACGAGAGGATCTCACCCGGATCGGAGCCGATCACGACCATGTCGTGGCCCGTACCGCCCTGCAGGAGGTCGAAGCCAGGACCGCCGTGGATGGCGTCGTTGCCCGGACCACCCTTGAGGTCATCGTCACCGAACCGGTCGGTGAGGATGTCGTTGCCGAGGCCGCCGACGATGCCGTCGTTGCCTCCGCCGCCCTCGAGGCGGTCGTCGCCTTCGTTGCCCTTCACGGTGTCGTCACCGTCGCCCGACTCGATGTCGTCGGCGAGGGGCGTTCCGTAGAACAGGGCGTGGTCGGCGTCGGGGTACCGAACGGTGCCGTCCGGCTCCTTGACCAGCAGGACCGTCTCGTCGTAATCCGTGTCCGGATCGTTGATGAGCGGTGCCGCGAAGTCGGTCGGGTCCATGTTCACGACGTTCATGTCGAACGTGAACGACGGAACGCTGAAGACGTCGGCCGGGAGCATCGAGGCGGAGGTGTTCCGCTCGATGAGCTCGGCGAAGCTGTTGCCCTCGAGGGCCTGCAGCAGGTTGGTTCCGGCAAGGCGGTGCAGGTAGTAGAACCGGTCGCCGTTCTGCAGGTTCTCCATCTGCAACTCGAAGACGAAGTTGTGGGTGGTGCCCAGCATGCCGCCGAAGATCTCCGGCTTCTCCGCGAGGCCGCCGACCCACAGATCGACGTTCTCCATACCGCCCAGGTCCGCGCTGTAGGCGTTGAGGCCCCACAGGAAGTCCGTCGCATCAGCCGGGTACGAGGCGTGCAGCGGCTGGTTCAGGATGATGTCGGCGGCCTCGCGGCGGCTCGACATGGTTCCTGCACCACTGCCGTCGTCATGGCTGGTGATGAGCGTGTGCGTGCCGTAGGCAGCGATGAAGTTGGCGAGGCTCTCCGGGGTGCGGAGGGCGAAGCTGTAGTCCATCCAGCTGTCGTACGGGGCCAGGGCCGGGTTGGAGTTCGTCAGAGCGAAGAACTCGCGACGGGCCTGGTTGAGCGGCGGCAGGCCGGCGTCACGGCCACGGGCGATGTTGGTCGCGCCGAGGTCGAGGGGCAGGCCGACGAGGTCGTTGCGGAGAGCCTCCGTGATGAACTCATCGATCTGCTGACCGGTCTGGGCCACCGAGCCGGCGAGGATGCCGCCTGCCCATTCGTCAGGATTGGATCCAACG
>CAYUBX010000602.1:0-2692 GCA_964443165.1 uncultured Acidimicrobiales bacterium | reverse complement strand
GCTCGGTGCGACTCAGAATCGGATGGAGCACACCATCGCCAACCTGCAGGTCGCTGTGGAGAACCTGAGCGCCTCGGAGAGCCGGATCCGTGACACGGACATGGCACAGGAGATGGTGCAGTTCACCCGGCACCAGATCATGACGCAGGCGGGTACCGCGATGTTGGCTCAGGCGAACCAGATCCCGACCTCGGTCCTCTCGCTCCTGAGCTAGTCGTCCCGCTCGATCGGTCGCTGTTGGGTCCGCAGAGGAGCCTAGCAGCGACCGGCGCAGCGACGGAGAGACACGACGTGTGATCGCCGTGACTGGCGTGTACATCGGCAGGTCGGCCGGTGCTACAGCCGCCGGCCGTCCTGCCGACAGTGTCGTCGTGCTTCACGATGAGATGCACACAGCCCTGTCACGAACGATCACAGACGTTCGCGTCTCTCCGGAGAACCCCCTTCGAGTGTGGTGGCACTCGCCGCAGAAACGATGAAGACATATGGCTATCGCTGATCACTATCGCCGAGACGTCGTGATGACGGCCCGGCCCGACCAGCTGGTGACGATGCTCTACGACCGCCTTCTGCAGGCGATCGCGCGGGCGAAGGAGCTGCTGAGCGAGCAAGGTGAACTCGACACGGTGCATTCCGAGCTGGTTCTCGGTCAGCGCATCCTGGTGGAGTTGCAGGTCACGCTCGACACCGAGCGCGGCGGGGAGCTGGCAGACAACTTGGCCCAGCTCTACGAGTTCTGCGTCGACCGTCTCGTCAACGCGAACCTGGTGAAGGACGCAGAGCCGCTCGACAGCGCCGAGTCCGTGGTGCGCGAAATCCGGGACGCCTGGGCGACCGCAGCCAACGAGGTCCACTCGGCCTGAACTGGCCGAGCCTTGCGCTTGATTGTTCTCAAGTCCTTGACCGGTCGAGCCGACGGTCGACTGTCCCGAGGTCCGGCAATGGCGTGCTGGACCGATCACCACGGAGGGCCAGAGTGCGCATCAACGAGAACGTCGCCAACTTTCACGCTCTTCAGTCACGCGCCCGTGACGCGTCGAACGACGGCGTGGGCAAGAGTTCGGACGCAGCCACGGGCCGGCTCGGCGGTGCCCCCGATGCGACGGCGGTCACCGACGCATCCGTCCTCGACCGAATCGCCGCTGAGAATGCTGCTGCAGCCTTGTCGCGTGTTCGCGATGCCGGCTTGGCCCAGCAGCTCGCTGACGTCACTGCAGCGCAGATCCTTCGCAACAGCGAGGCGGCGCTGGCGACTCAGGCGCACGTGGCGCCCGAGACGGTCGGCGCTCTCTTGCAGAGCTCATCGATGTCGGACTGAGGAGTGAGGAATGGTTGAGCCGACGTTTCGGGTCGGAGGTCTTGCCTCCGGCCTCGACACCGATTCGATCATCGACAGCCTCATCCAGCTCGAACGCATTCCGATCAATCGCATGGCCACGCAGCGCGCGGTGGCACAGGCGCGCGGCGATGCCTGGACGGATATCTCCACGCAGGTGTCGCAGTTCCGCACCACCGTCGACGACCTTCGGTTTGGGACAGGCTTGACGACCGCTGCGAGCACGAGCAGTAACGCCGACGTCGTCACTGCAACGGTGACTGGCTCGGCTCTCCCCGGCACGATGAGCTTCACGGTCGATCAGCTCGCCGCAGCGCACAACGTTGTGATGTCCAACGCCTACACCGACTCGACCGACACGGTCGGAGCGGGAACGTTCACCATCACGATCGGTAGCGACAACCACGTCATCACCACCGATGCGTCGACGACGCTCGCCGGCCTGGCGTCGACGATCCGAGGGCTCGATGCAGACGTCGAAGCCACTGTTCTCAAGGTCTCCGACACCGATCACCGGCTGTCCATCGGCGCGTCCTCCACCGGCGCGGCGGGGGTTTTCACCGTCTCACAGTCGGGGCTCTCTGTCGGCACGTCGTCGGTCCTGTCGCAGGGCGCTGACGCCCAGCTCACGGTGGGTTCGGGGGCCGGCGCCCTCACAGTGACACGGGCGTCCAACCTGGTCGCCGATCTCGTCGCCGGTGTCGACCTGGAGCTTCTTGCGACGTCCGCGCAGACGATCACCGTCACGACAGAACGCGACATCGAAGCGATTGCAGACAACGTCACTGCGATGTTCGACGCGGCGAGCGGCGTCCTGAGCGAGATTGACCGTCTGACGGCATTCGACGAGGCGTCCAACACTCCTCAGCCGCTCACCGGTGATGCGATGGCCCGTGCCCTGGACTCGCGGATCAACGACACCCTCACTCAGACGATTACCAACCTTGGCGCCGGTCTCGCGGGCGGTGCACCTGTCGGCTACTCGCGAACGGGCGAGCTCGAGGTGAACCGTGACCGGCTCATCGCCGCCCTCCGAGACGAATACGACGACTTCACGAGTCTGATGAGCGGAACGTTCCTGGCCGACGACACCCGACTCACGCCTGTCGCGACGACCAGCTCGACACTTCCCGGGGTCTACGACGTCACGGTCTCCGACGCAGGCAGCAGTCCGACGGTCGTCAGCTCTGTGTACAGCCCGAGCGCTTCGTATGAGGACTTCAACCTCCAGTATGAAGGCACCAACGTATTGATCGGGGTCGTCGCCAACTCAACGCTCAGCTCGGCGGTCACCCAGATCAACGATGCACTGATTCTCGCAGGGATTACCGACGTCGCTGCCTCGGAGAACAGCGG
>CAYUBX010000601.1:0-2693 GCA_964443165.1 uncultured Acidimicrobiales bacterium | reverse complement strand
TCGCTGTAGCGTTCCTTGCCATGGTGCGACTCAGTGACCTGCATGAGGTCGAGGCCGAACATCTGCTGGCCAGGGCCGATGCGATGCCGACGATCGAACCGGCAGAGTGGGTGGCTCCGGTGCGGATCGAGGACGCGACCGTGGCGATCGTGTCCACCGCAGGGATGCACCAGACGATGGACGCGCCGTTCACGGTCGGCGCCGTGGACTACCGGGTCATCCCCGGCGACATCGACTTCGCCGATGTCATCTTGTCCCACGTCAGCACCAACTTCGATCGCAGCGCGTTCCAGACCGATCCCAACATCAGCTTTCCGATCGACCGTCTGCGGGAGATGGCCGATGCCGGTGAGATCGGTGGCGTCTCGTCATGGCATTACTCGTTCATGGGGGCCATGCCGGATCCGAGCCGCTTCGAGGAAACCGGCACCGAGGTCGGGCGGCTCCTGGCCGCGGACGGTGTCGACGTGGCGTTGCTGATTCCCGTCTGACCTGTCTGCTCGGGCGCGGTCAGCGCCCTCGCCAACTACATCGAGCGCTCCGGGGTGGCGACCACCACCATCAGCTTGATCAAGGAGCAGACGCAGAAGGTGGGCGTGCCCCGCGGGCTGTGGGTTCCGTTCCCGCTCGGCAGGCCGTTGGGCTCGGCGACCGATCCTGAGTTCCAGAAGGACGTGATGCGTGGTGCATTCGACCTTCTCCAGACGGCGACGGAGCCCACCATCGTCGACTACCCGGTCGATGCACCCGACGCCGAGGAGGCCGGTCACTGGGCCTGCCCGCTCAACCTGGCGCCGGAGCATCCGGACGAATCGCTGGCCGGACGGTTGGTCGCCGAGGTCGCTCGGCTGAAGACCTGGGCGTACCAGACTCGAGCGGAGCGAGGGAGAACCCTGTTCGGCGCGTCGGGTGCTGGCCGTGACGGTATCGACACCGTCGTCGCAGCCCTGGCCCACATCGCGGAGAGCGGCGACGTCACCGACGCGCCTGCGGGAGAGGTCGACTGGTCCTTCCCGATGCCGCTTCTGATCCGCCACCTCGCAGACGATCTCCGGACCGTGTATCACGAGGCGATCGCCGCCCAGCCCGGCTCCGTGGCACCCAACCACGATGCCTTGAACGACTGGATCTTCGGCGGCACTGCGCTCGGCGACGTGCTCACCGAAGTGGCGGACCACCTCACGGAGTCCGATGACCCGGTCGCCTCACTCGTGCGGGGCTTCCTGATTCCCGAGGGTCGGTACCGCGAGGGAAGCGCCTTCTGATCGGTCAGCGGGGTCGGGAGTAGGTCGCGGCCGCCTCGCCATCTCCCACCTTGCCGTCGTCCGTCATCACCGGGACCACGGTGCTGTCCACAACGTCGACCTCCGATGTCGAGATGATGCACTCGACGACGACCGGAGGCTCCAGATGGTGGACATGAGCCTCCGCGATCCGCATCGCGGTCGGTCCGCTACTCGGGTTCTCGGCCGGGCAGGAACCGCTGCTCGGCCCACCCCTTCTCGAACTGGCTGAAGAAGGCGATGTCGATGCCGGTGTGGCTGATGAGCCAGCGACCGTCGACTCGGCGGTACTGGTCGCGGTACGTGGCGGCCAGCCACACCGCACCGTCCACTCCGGCGTCAGTACACGGCTGAAAGAGGAGCCACTGGCCGGTGGCCGTGTCGCCGTCGACCTCGATGATCGGATTCATCACCTGGTGTCTCGCGACGGCCACGCGCGCAGCCGCACCCTCGAAGTGGCGACGGATCTGGTCCTTGCCGTGGCGCACACCGAAGGTGCGTCCTCCGTCCCACACCGAGTCTTCGGTCATGAGGCTGGCGATGCCGTCGGGGTCGTACCCGTTGTCGCAGTAGTCGCAGTACTTCGCCTTGAGTGCCTTGATCTCCTCGATGTCCTCGAGGCGCTGGATTCGGGCGGCGAGTGCTTCGACGTCGTTGGAACTTGTCATCCGGTGTCCTCCCGGTGGTGGGCTCGTGGTGATTCAGAGGGACGGTTTCCAGCCACCGGACGCTGCGATGGCCGCCGCCGCGGGGATGATCTCCTCGCCGACCCGTCCGATCTGCTCGATGATCTCGTCGACCTCCCCGGATGGGCAGTCCATCTTGCAGACGACGAGCGAGTACCCAGAAGCGGCGAAGCGTTCGAGGTCGGTGAGCACCTGGTCGGCGGTGCCCGTGCAGATACGGCGAGGGGACTCTGCAGAGAGGGGATCGTCAGCGCCGGTCAGGCGGAGCGTCGACGCCGCCATCATCGTGAACTCGGCCGGGTCCCGATTCAACGCGTCGAGTTCCTCGCGCACGATGTCGTGGAGGTGAGTGAGGCGCTGAGGGTCGGACTGTGGGTCGAGGAACACCGGGTAGAGCCCGTCGCAGTGCCTCGCGGCCCGCCGGGCGCCGAGGGGGGCCACGCCGCCGTAGATGATCGGAGGACGGGGGTGTTGCGTGGGCTTCGGGTCCATCGACACGTCGTGGATCTCGTAGAAGTCGCCGCTGAAGTTCACGACATCGTCGTTCCACGCACGCTTGTAGATCTCGATGCACTCCTCGGTCCGCCGGCCGCGTTCGGGAAAGGGCACCCCGAGCGCCTCGAACTCCTCGCGCATCCAGCCCGCGCCCACCCCCAAGAGGAGCCGACCTCCAGACAAGACGTCCACGGTCGTGAACTGGCGCGCGTCGTTGAGCGGCCCGCGG
>CAYUBX010000600.1:0-2702 GCA_964443165.1 uncultured Acidimicrobiales bacterium | reverse complement strand
ATACAGACCCACCGCCACATGAACGGCCAAGAAGAGGAAGGTGAGAAATGCCAGCACACCCCACGACAGAGCGATCAGGCTCGCCCCGTCCTCCTCCTGCGCTCGTTCAGCGGTGCGGGTCACCCGCCAATCTGGCTGATTTGTGAGTTGGTGTTCGCCTCGGTGGTCTGCCAGATCGAGCGAAAGCCGACCCACATCAGCGCGCCGAGCGCGGCGACGATCAGTACGGCGATGGCAGCACTGATCACCCCTTCGCCTCGTTCGTCGCGAAGACGCTGGCCTTCGGTCACGGCGTAGGACCGCACCAGGCAATAGATGGGAAGAGCGACGGTCATCGTCGACTCCTTTCTGTCGAGATCTGTGGATAGGTCACGAGAGGGCGCCAAAGCTCCTCAACGCGTCGGTGAATGGAATCGCCAGGAAGATGACGCCGGGGACGAGGGTCGCCACGGTCACGGGGATCCAGACCTGCTCGTTGCGCCGCTCGATTCGTTCGATGAGACGCCGCTGGGACTCGCGACGAACCGATCGCGCTTCTTGGCTGATCAGCGAGCCAAGGTCGCCGCTGTCGTCGTGCAGGAGCAGAATCGTCACGAACTGGTGGATCTCGGCGACGTCCACCACGGTCGCCCATTCGCGGAGAGCGTCGTCGGGCGCCACACCGTGGCGGATACGTGCCATCACTCGCGACAGGTCACGGGCCACGGCACCGTTGCCGCGGGTGGCGAGTCGATCGAGCGCCCCGGTCAGCGAGTAGCCGGAACTCACGAGCATCCCGAACTGTTCGGCCACGACCGGTAGCTCCGCGAAGACGAGTCTCTGATGATTCTCCGAAGCTCTGGCAAGCCGCTGCTCGACCAGAAGGAAGGCGAGAAGGGGAGCGCCGACGAGCAGACCCACCGTCAAGGGAAGGCTCGCTGCGAGAGCGAGCGCAGCCGAGGTCGAGGCGCCGAGAGCGAGCGCCGTTTGGCCCAGCTGTCTCAGTCGGAACTCCGATGGAGTGATGGGCGCGCCGATGCGCTCGAGTCTGTTCTCCAGCTGCTCGCTGACGCCGAAGGCGCGGGCCAGGCGCCCACCGACGCTTGTCGCGAGCGGCGCGAGGACGTCGCGCAGGCTGCGGTTGGCGAATCGGCCTCCAGTCCGCCGTCCACCGGGAACGAACGGTTCCACCCGCTCGACCAGCGCGAGGCGACGGAACCAGCGGATCTCCGACAACACGAGGGTGGACCCCGCCCACACAGCGAGCGTCATGAGCGCCACCACCCGACTCATCGGTCGAACACCCTCTTCTCAGCGGGGATCGCCATGATGCGACTGGCCCAGAGCCAACACGCGACGAGGAGCAGGAGGCCGACCGCGACCAACGTCTGCCCGACAGCCGTCTCGTAGGCCGCGCGCCCCCGTCCAATGCTCAGACCGACCATCGCCATGCCGAGGGGCACCGCGAGGACGAACGACCTGGCGAAGCGGGCTCCCGCCTGCTTGGCCCGAGCGTCCTTGCGGGCCTGAACGTCCGCGATCCGGTCATCGGCGAGGTCGCGGAGCCGTCGGTCGAGATCGACCCCACCGACCTCATGCGCAGTGAGGAGCGTTTCGCAGGCAATGTCCGCTGTTGGGTGCGACAGCTCCGTCTTCAGTACCCGCAACGCTCGTTCGAAATCGGTCGTGAGCAACCACTCCCGATGCGCCGAGTCGAATGCGGTCGAGAGCTCCGTGGGGGCACGGCGTCCGACGAGGAACACGGCCTGTGGAATGGAGCGACCGGCACTCGTCACGAGCACGCGGATCTCTTCGATGAGTCTCGGCCACGCCTCCTGCGCGACTGCGAGACGGCGCCCTCGGCGCGCCCGATAGGCCATGGTCGGCGTGGTTGCGGCAATCGTGGCGGCCAGGGCGCCGGGGGCCACTCCGCCGAACACCGCCCAGGCCAGGAGGAAGGCGAGGAACGCCAAGATCACGCTCGCAGCGATGAACTCGGGCCACCTCACATCCCGGAGACCGGCCTGCCGCAGCCATAACGAACTCCGCGCTCTGGCCGCGGTGATTCGCTCACCGCCAATCAGGTGCCGCTGCCCGAAGGCGATCCTCGTGTAGAGGAGATAGACGCCGACGGTTCCGCACGTCGCGACGCCGATCGCCGTCACGGCGCTCTCGACGGTCCTGCGACGCGGCGCACGTCGATGAGGTGGGCGAGGTCGATACCGGCCGCGGCCAGCCGGGCGGTGAGACGGGTTGGCGTCTGCCCCGTCCAGGCCGCGGCTGTTTCGGCGTCCGGCTTAGCGAACAGGTCGGTCGCTGTGAACTGAACAGCGTCGGCTCCGGCGGCCAAGTCCTCTACCGCCACGATGCTGGTGACCTCGACACCCTCGACGCCGCGGTGAACGTGGACGACCAGATCGATGGCCTCGCTGATGAGCTGGTTGAGCGCGCTGAGGGGAACCTCGTTGGAGGTGTCTGCGAGTTGGCAGATGAACCGAAGACGAGTGAGGGCTTGTCGAGCCGACGCTGCGTGAATCGTCGTGTACCCCGTGACACCGCTGGACAACGTCAGCATCAACGGGAGGGCCTCTCGGTCCCGAACCTCGCCCACGATCGCGACGTCGGGAGCCATGCGGAGGAACCCGGCGACGAGCCGGCGGAGGTCAACCTCGTCGCGCTCGCTGCGCGCCGGGCGGGTCTGCATGCTGGCGACGTTCGGGAGT
>CAYUBX010000599.1:0-2703 GCA_964443165.1 uncultured Acidimicrobiales bacterium | reverse complement strand
GCTGCCGAGATCTCGTCGTGGCCGTAGCTGTTCACACCCAGCCCATATCGGATCGTGAGCGGATCCGCCCAGAAGAACCCGGCCAGCGCCTCCAGGTCGTCGGACATGAGCGCGGCCTCGTACCGCTCGAAGCAGTCCTCCACCTCAGCCCGCGCCACCGGATCGTTGATCTTCATGCGAACTCCTCTGCGACGGGGCTCCGGGCGACACCGGACGCCTCGAGCCGGACCAAGGCATCGAGGATGTTCGCCTCCCGACGTGCCGAAGCGATGACCTGGACCCCGATGGGCAGTGGCCGACCCTCGTGCCACACAGGGGCAACGCCGATCGGCACCCCGGTCGGCGTCAAGGGCTGGGTGAGCCATCCGACCGCTGGGCGAGCCGGAAGTGAGCGGCCGTTGACGAGCACCGTCTCCGTCCCCAACTCGGGCGCTGCGAACGGTGTGGCCGGTGCAACGAGGAGGTCGACCGAGCCAAGGGCGTCGGCCACCTCCCCGGCCCACGCGGCGCGAAACCGTTGGGCACGCACGTACCAGTCGGCGGGGAGAAGCGCTCCTGCCACGAGCCGATGCCGCACCACGGCATCAAAGCGCTGGCGCTCATGGCGGATGCGGTCGATGTGAAGTTCACCCGCCTCGGCGTATGTGATGACCGACGCCGCGGCATGCGCACCCTCCGCCGACGGGAGTTCGATCTCGACAACCTCACCCAGTCCGCTAGCCGCCGCTCGCGCCGCGCCCAGGGCCTGCTCGTCGGCATTGTCGGCGAACCACCCTCCGAGCAGACCCACGCGTGGAGAGTCGGCCAAGGTCGATCCGGTCATGTCGTCGATGAGGAGCCTCGCGGCCATGTCGAGGTCGACCGGAGAGCGGGCGAAGGCGCCGACATGATCGAGGCTGTCGGAGAACAACTGCACTCCGGCGCGATCCACGGCCCCGTACGTCGGTTTGAGGCCGAAGACCCCGCAGAGCGACGCGGGAACCCGCACGGAGCCGTTGGTGTCCGATCCGAGGGTGAACGGAACCAGCCCAGCCGCCACGGCGGCCGCACTGCCGCCGGACGATCCACCGGCGGTTCGCGTCGTGTCGTGTGGATTGCGGACCGGGCCGTCATGGCTGTTCTCGGTCGTGAACCCGAAAGCGAACTCGTCCATAACCAACGTGCCGAGCGGAATCGCGTCGGCTGCGACGAGCCGGCGCACGGCATCAGCGTCGCGGCTGGCTGGAGGCCGGTCGAGCAGCACGCGCGAGCCAGCCGCTGTCCGTACACCCTCCAGGTCGAAGAGATCCTTGACGGCAAACGGAACCCCGGCCAGTGGCCCCACCCGTTCGCCGCGGGCGATCCTGCGGTCGAGGTCGACGGCGGCTCGACGAGCCCGCGCCTCGCTGATCAGGCGAAAGGCGTTGCACCGTGGCTGTGCTGCCGCGACCCGTTCGAGTGCAGCGCTCACCACGTCCGATGCTGCCACCGCCCCGTCGGACACTGCGGTAGCGATGTCCTGAGCTGTCGCAACCGGCTCCAGAGGGCTCATGGCTCGAAGCGGGGCGCCATGGTGAGCGAGTCGTCCTCGAGGTGAGGGAGCTTGTCGACGAGCCCGGCCACTCTCTCGACCTGCCCGACGACGTCGTCCACCTCCTCGGGAGCCAGCTCGATGCCGAGCAGCCCGGCGGTCGCGAGGGTGTATGCCCGAAGATCACCGTCCACCCGGCCAACGTAGCGAACCTCTCGGCCGAGCTTCTGTGCAAGTGAGAGACTCGATCGCATGGCCGACCTGCTCTCACCCGAACTGCGTGACCTGAAGGACCGGATGAAGACGTTCATCAACGACGTCGTGATTCCCGAGGAACCCACGCTCATGCGCGAGGACGACGACGCCGAGCAGGCCGCAGAACAGCTCAAGCAGAAGGGCAAAGACGCCGGCCTGTGGGCGCTCGGCCATCCCGAGGAGATCGGCGGTGGCGGGCTGCCCTTCATGGACTTCGTGTACCTCAACGAGGTGATCGGTCGGTCGCACTGGGGTCAGTGGGCGGTCGGAAGCCTGTCGATGCAGGACTCGATCATGCTGCACCTCTACGCGAGCGATCAGCAGAGGGAGCGATTCCTCAAGCCGCTCGTGGCCGGTGAGGTCTACCCCTCGGTCGGCCTGACCGAACCCGAGGTCGCCGGGTCCGACCCGATCCAGATGCAGACGACCGCAGAGCTCGACGGCGACGAGTGGGTGATCAACGGACACAAGTGGTTCACCTCGGGCGCCAACCGAGCCGCCTTCACCACCTGCTTCGCGATCACCGAGCCTGATGCGGAGATGCACAACAAGTTCAGTTCGATCATCGTCCCCACCGACACACCGGGCTACGAGATCGTGCGAGTCGTCCCCACGATGGGGCACACCGGCGGAAACCACTGCGAGGTGCGGTACAACGACGTCCGGGTGCCCTACGAGAACCTGCTGGGTGACCGGGGCCAGGGATTCCACATCGCTCAGAAGAGGCTCGGCCCGGGGCGGATCTTTCACTGCATGAGGTGGCTCGGTCAGGCCCAGCGGGCATTCGAGCTGATGTGCGAACGGGCGAAGACCCGCTACGCACACGGCTCGTATCTCGCGGAAAAGGGCGACATCCAAGCCTGGATCGCCGAGTCGGCGGCCGAGATCCAGGCGGCCCGCATGATGACGCTCGACGCGGCGCGGGCCATCGACGCAGG
>CAYUBX010000598.1:0-2711 GCA_964443165.1 uncultured Acidimicrobiales bacterium | reverse complement strand
CCCGCGATGTTGTAGCCGGCCGAGATGATCATGTCGTCGTTGCGGGCTGCGAAGTGGAGGTAGCCGTCGTCGCGGATGAAGCTGTCGCCGGTGATGTTCCAGCCGTCGACGACGTACGCACTCTGGCGCTCGTCCGCGAGGTACCGGCACCCGGTCGGGCCGCGCACAGCGAGCCGACCGACCTCGCCCGGCGCCGCGTCGTTCATCTCGTCGTCGACGACTCGAGCCTCGTATCCGCGCGTCGGACGACCCGTGCACGCTGCTCGGTGATCCTCGAACCGGTTGGAGATGAAGATGTGGAGCATCTCGGTCGCGCCGATGCCGTCGAGCAGGGGCTTGCCCGTCTTGGCCTGCCACGCGTCGTAGACCGGCGCGGGGAGTGTCTCGCCGGCCGACACTGCAGCTCGCAGCGTCGAGAGGTCCGCGCCTTCGTCCATGGCCGCGAGCATCACGTTGTAGGCCGTCGGCGCCGTGAAGCACACGGTCGCCCCGTACCGCTCGATGATCTCGATGAGATTGGGGGGCGAGGCGTCCTCGAGCAGGGTGGCCGTGGCGCCGAACCGCAGCGGAAAGATGGCGAGACCCCCGAGACCGAAGGTGAACGCCAGGGGCGGCGACCCGACGAAGACGTCGTCGGGTGTCACACCCAGGACGTCTCTGGCGTATCCGTCCGCGACGATCAGGAGGTCGCGGTGGAAGTGCATCGTGGCCTTTGGCTCGCCGGTGCTTCCCGAAGTGAACGCGAGAAGCGCGACGTCATCGCGTCCCGTTTGGACCGCGTCGAAATGAACCGGCTTCTCGAGAGCGACGCGATCCAACTCGCTGTCGTGGTTGGCGGTGCCGTCGAAACCGACGAGATACCGGAGGTGCTTGGAGGTCGCAGCCGACGTCGCGAGTTCGTCCATCAACCGGGTGTCGCAGAGCGCGTGGGTGACCTCCGCCTTGTCGATGATCTTGGTGAGCTCGCCCGAGCGGAGCAGAGGCATCGTGTTCACGGCGACGGCCCCGGCCTTCATCACCGCGATCCAGCACGCCACCATGGCCGGGTTGTTGCCGGAACGAATGAGGACCCGGTTGCCCGTCTCGACGCCGTAGTCCTCGACGAGCGCGTGAGCGAGCCGATTGGTCCAGTCGGTGAGCTCCTTGTATGTGCGTCGCCGGCCGTTGCCGATCAGCGCGTCGTCATCGCCGAAGCCCTTCTCGACCATGGCGGTGGTGAGCTCGTGGCCCACGTTGACGAGCTCCGGGTAGTCGTAGCCGTCGAGCAGGAAGTCCGGTAGCTACTCGGGAGGAGGCAGGTTCTCCCTCGTGAACGTGTCGCTGTGTGCACTCGGCCCCAACATGGCTGCTCCTCCCGGTCGGCGCTCTCAGTTCCCCTCGAATGTGGGTGTCTCCCGCTCGACGAAGGCGTTGTAGGCCCGTTCGAAGTCGAGCGTCTGCATGCAGATCGCCTGGGCTTGAGCCTCGGCTTCGATGGCCTGTTCGATGGACATCGACCACTCCTGCGCCAGCATCGTCTTCGTGATCATGTGGCCGAACGTCGGACCGTCGGCCAGCGCGTGGGCCCGAGACATAGCAACCTCGGTGGGGGCTGCCGCGTCGACGACCTCGTTGTAGAAGCCCCAGGCGAACCCCTCCTCGGCGCTGAAAGAACGGCCCGAGTACAGCAGCTCTGCTGCGCGTCCCTGGCCGATGAGGCGAGGGAGGATCGCGCAGGCCCCCATGTCGCACCCGGCGAGCCCCACCCGTGTGAAGAGGAAGGCGCAGCTCGCGTCCGGCGTCGCGATTCGCATGTCCGCGGCCATGGCGACGATGGCGCCCGCGCCCACGGCGATCCCGTCGATCGCGGCGATGATCGGCTTCCCGCAGCCGACCATCGCCTTCACCAGGTCGCCCGTCATCCGGGTGAACTCGAGGAGGCCTTTCATGTCCTTTTCGATGAGAGGGCCGATGATGTCGTGGACATCGCCGCCCGAACAGAAGTTGCCTCCATGCGAGTCGAAGACGACGGCGCCGATGGCGTCGTCGTCTCTGATCTCGCGGAACCAGTCTCGTAGCTCGGCATAGCTGTCGAAGGTGAGCGGGTTCTTTCTCTCCGGCCTGGTCAGGGTCACCCGAGCGACCGAGCCCTCGATCTCGAGGTGGAAGTGTGCGGGGTCGTCGTTCATCTGTCCTCCTCGGACGGTCCGGTGGTCGCAGGTCGAGCGGTGATGAGGTCGAGCAAAGCCATCAGATGGTCGGCTTCGAGTGGGTCGATCGCACCCAGGAGTTCATCGACCCACTCCTCGTGTGTTCTCGCATGGTGCGCGAATGTCTCGATCCCGAGCGGGGTGAGGCAGATCAGCTGCGCTCGGCGGTCTCCCTCCACCGATCGGCGTTCGACCAGCTGGGCCTCGACGAGCCGATCCACGATCCCGGTGATGTTGCCGTTGGAGACGCGCAGCTCACTCGAGAGCTCGGTCATCTTGAGTCCCTCGCGGTGACGGTCGAGCGCTGACATCACGTCGAATCGCGGCAGCGTGGAGTCGAGCTCATCGCGGAACCGCTCTCGCAGCTCCTTCTCGACGTGACGGGCGGTTTTCAGGATTCTCAGCCATGTTCGAAGTCGGGCCTTCGCGAGATCGACGTCTGGTCCCGCTGCGGTCCTCGAAACTGCCTCGGTCACACCTCACCCCCATCGATACGGATGATCTGACCGTTGACGCTGGCTG
>CAYUBX010000597.1:0-2713 GCA_964443165.1 uncultured Acidimicrobiales bacterium | reverse complement strand
AGGCCTGCGAGTCATCGATCTCACCCGCGTCTGGGCCGGTCCGCTGGCGACGCGTGTCCAGGCCGACCTGGGCGCCGACGTCGTCATGGTCGAAGCGCCGTGGGCCCGGGGTGGGCCCACCATCGACCGGGCATCGGTCCTCGCGACGGCCTACTACCCCGACAACGAACCAGGCGAGGAGCACTGGAACCGGATCGGCTTCATCAACAAGTACGCGCTCGGCAAGCGGTCGATCTCGCTCGATCTGTCCGGCGAGGACGGCCGAGCGGCCCTGGCCCAGCTGCTCGCCACCGCCGACGTGGTGATCGAGAACTTCAGCCCGCGGGTCATGCCGCAGCTGGGCTTCGACGAGGATCGGCTGCGGGCGATCAACCCCGAGCTCGTCTACGTCACGATGCCGGGATACGGGCGGACCGGCCCCGACCGCGACCGGGTCGCCTACGGGCCCATCGTCGACGCCCACGCCGGGCTCGCGACCTTGATGGGCTACCCGGGTGAACCGGCCCGCAGCGCCGGTGTGGCGTGGCCCGACCCCATCGCGGGCCTGCACGCCGCTGCGGCGGCCCTCGCCGCGCTGGTGAACCGGACAGCGGGACGCGACGGTCGAGTCGTCGAGGTGGCGCAGATCGAGGCCACGGTCGCCATGGTCGGCGCAGCTCTCGCTCGCTATCAACTCGACGGCGAGCTCCCGTCCGCAGCCGGCAGCGAGGAGCCCGCCTTCGCCCTCCAAGCCGTCGTGCCGACGGTCGGCGACGATCGTTGGGTCGCCGTCAGCGTCGTCGATGCGGACAGCCTCGACCGGCTCGGGCGGCTGATCGGGGCCGAGTCGCCGACAGCTCAGGATCTCGCCGACTGGACGGCGAACCGCGACCAGGGCGCCGTCGTCGCAACCCTCCACGCCGATGGCATCGCCGTCGCTGCAGTCGCCGACGCGCAACAGGTGCTCGACGACCCACAACTCCGCGCGAAAGACGCCTGGGCCACCTCGGATCACCCCGCCGCTGGCACCGAGATCTGGCCGCGCACCGCCATTCGACTCGACGGCGCTCCTCTCGACCCCGCGCGGCCGGCGCCCCTCCTCGGCGAGCACAACCGGATCCTCGTCGACGAGGCCGGGCTTCCCGGGTCCAGCTACGACGCGCTCATTGCGTCCGGCGCGCTCACGACGCGGCCACCCGACTGAGGTCGGTCGGGATCAGCCGCGGGCGTTGAGCTCGCGAGCGAGTTCGCCCTCCTGGTTCCAGGCATGCCCGAAGGGACGGCCGGGATACCGGGTCGATTTCGGGAGGCGCAGAACGTTGGGCTCGAGCCGCACGTGCTCTCGTCGCACCCCGCTCACCAGGAGCCCCGTGTCGGGCCACACGCCGTCGGCCATCTGAAAGGCGTCGTCTGCTCGGTACTGGAACACGAGCCCCCGCCGCGGCGCGCCCGTCGGGTTGGGAGCTGACCCGTGAAGCATGAGGCAGTGGTGGATGCTGATGCCGCCAGCGCGGGGCGTGATCTGCACGACGTCGTCCTGGTGGTCCTTCCACGCAGACGGCTCTCGGCACATCCCCGTGAACAGACCGTTCTCATCCGTGTGGTCGAGAAGACCCCGCCGATGGCTCCCCCTCACCATTCGCATGCACCCGTTGTCCGGCGTGGCGTCATCGAGCATCACCATCACCGCGAGAAGATCGGTGTTGGTGTGCGGGAAGAATGCGAAGTCCTGATGCCACGCGAAGCCGCCCTGGCCTGCGGCCGCGGGCCGGGAGGCGGACTTGGAATGCTGCAACTGGATGTCGTCGCCGATCAGCGACCGAAGTCGCCCGACGATCCGCTCATCGCGAGCGAGGTCGACGAAGAGCGGATTCCGCGTCGTGAGGCTGAGCGAGTGGACAGCGGTGTCCGACGTCCGCCAGGCGGTGTCTTCGGGCTCCGAGCACGCGGCGCGGAAGGCGTCCACTTCGGTCGCACCGAAGAGGTCGTCGGCCACCAGAAAGCCGTCGTCCCAGAACTGGCCAACCTCGGAATCCGAGAGCGACGGCATGCCGCGGGTCAGCCCGTCAGCGGCGAGTCGAAGCTGTCCATGAACGCGATCTCCTCGACCGGGTGGCGGGTCAGCTTCGTGGGGAAGGGCTTGGACGGGTAGCCGGCCGCGATGTGGCAAGCGGTTGCGAGTTCGTCGGGGATCCCGAGCAGCTCCTTCACCTGGGGCTCGAACAGGCACAGAAGCGTCGTCAACGTGGTGGCGACCCCCTCGTTGCGGAGCGCGAGGCACAGGTTCTGAACGATCGGGTACACGGAGGCGCCGCCAACGATGCTCAGCCGATCGAGGTCGGTGTCCGTCGGGTGGGTCTCTTCGAGGTCGGCGCACGCCACGATGATCGCCGGCACGTTCGCGAGGTTCTCCGCGAACGTGTTGGCGGCCACGACCGACGCCTTGGACATCAGGGCCTTCGTGGCCTTGGTGTCACCGCTCTCCGCCTGGAGCGCCTCACCTTCGGCGGACGACGCCTGCTCGTAGTAGGCGCTCCACGGCTGCATGTACCACTCGGCGAGCTGCGCCTTCTTGGCGGGGTCGGTGACGAAGAGGAAACGCACCGGCTGACGATTGCCGCCCTGCGGCCCGAAGCGAGCCGCCTCGACAGCGCGGTAGAGAACGTCCTGCGGGATCGGATCGGTCTCGTAGAACCGGTTGGCCGGCTGCGACCGCATTGCGTCGATCAGCTCC
>CAYUBX010000596.1:0-2722 GCA_964443165.1 uncultured Acidimicrobiales bacterium | reverse complement strand
ACGGTTCACCGCACGAGCGGGAGACGATGAAATGGCTGTTCCTGCGGGGTATTCAGTACCAGATCGGTACCTTCGACGCGGCCTGGGAATTGAGCGATCCCTGGCCGGGTGAGCCTGAGGACGACCGCGGGATCATGGCCGCCATCCCCACCGGCTCCGTGTGGCACCGGTCGACCGGATGAGCCTCATGGCAGAGGGGCCGTAGGGCGAAGCAATGGAGCCGTACCAACGTCGGAATCAGCATTTCGAGGAGCTCTTCGCCAACCCTGATCTGCTCTGGATGGGACAGAACACCAACCATCTGCCGACCCATCCCGAGGTGAAGCGAGCGATGATCACAGCCATCGCGGACGAGGCGTACCACGCGTACGCCCCGCCGTCGGGAATGGCCGAACTACGCGCGCTGATCTTGGAGGATTTCGCGGTTTCGGGCGCCGATGTGTTGATGACCGACGGGGCGATCCAGGGCCTGTACCACGTCTGCCGTCACCTGCTCGAACCAGGTGATCGGATGCTGACCACCGACCCGACCTGGTTGTGGCCCGCCGCCTTCTCACGGCTGGCCGGCGCAGAGGTCGTCGCCTTGCCGATCTACGAGCCAGACCAGAAGTACAAACTGACTCCCGATCAGCTGTCCAGTGCGGTTGCAGATGGGAATGCCCGGCTGATCTACCTCGTCGATCCGCTCAACCCGCTCGGCATCAGCTACACCACATCCGAGATCAAGGCATTCGCGTCGATCGCTCGCAGTGCGAACGCTTACCTGATCCATGATTGCACGTATCGGCATTTCGCCGACGGCCACACGCTCGCGTACACCTTCTATCCAGAGCGCACAATCACCACCTACAGCTTCAGCAAGTGGCTCGGTCTCGCCGGTCTCA
This sequence comes from uncultured Acidimicrobiales bacterium, assembly GCA_964443165.1. Taxonomy (GTDB): domain Bacteria; phylum Actinomycetota; class Acidimicrobiia; order Acidimicrobiales; family Poriferisodalaceae; genus JAYPWI01. The sequence continues at coordinate 1,838 of CAYUBX010000596.1, read as the reverse complement.
GGATCGGAGCGCTGATGGCCCGACCATCGCTGCTTGAGGCCCTCTCCGATGGACAGCCGAACGCGCTCGGGTCCAACGTCATCTCGCAGATCGGCGCACTGGCCGGGTTGAAGACGAAGGGCGAATGGCTTCCCGACGTCACGCGCGTGTCGCGGCTCAACCAGGACATCATTTACGACGCCGTGAGCGCCATCGATGGGCTGAGGATGCCGATCTATCCGTCGGCCGGGAACTTCGTCGCCGTCGACTGCTACGACACCGGTTTCTCACCCGAATTACTGTGCGAGCTGTTCCTGCGGCACAACATCTTGATCAGGCATGCCGGCTATCACACGGAGCGCTACGCGGGCCGGTTCGTCAAGGTCAGTACGACCGTGCCAATTGAACAGGCAGAGCACTTCTGCCGCGTTCTGCCGACGGTTATGGCTGAGGCAGCGATGACCGAGACTGCAACCGGGCGGTTCTACTGACTTCAGGCGGCAGGCGAAGCACTGGGGGGCCAACATGGACTTGGGGTTGACCGACAAGGTGGTGGTGGTCACTGCGGCAAGCGGTGGGCTCGGCGTCAGCATCGCCGAGGAGTTCGCGGCCGAGGGAGCAATCGTCGTGATGTCCGCCCGTCACCAGGGCCGGCTCACAGCCGCAGTCGAGGCGATCGCGGCGCAGACCGGCGGCGTAACGCACGGCATTGTGGCCGACATGACCGATGCAAGGGCGGTCGAGGAAATGGTCAGCTCGACATGCGAGCGATTCGGCGGGATCGACATCCTTGTCAACAACACCGGTGGAGCGGCGACGGCCCCGTTCATCGATCTGACCGATGACGAATGGCGAGCCGCCGTCGAGGTGAAGATCGTCCCCCAGATCCGCTGCGCGCGCCTGGTCTTCCGCTCGATGGTCGAGCGTGGCCGCGGTGGGCGGATCATCTTCGTAGCCGGAACGCATGGCCGTCAGCCCCATGCTCACGCTGTCACCGCCGGGTTCTGTAACGCCGCCTTGCAGAACGTCTCCAAGGCCCTTGCCGAGGACGGCGGCCCGCACGGGGTGCTCAGCAACGTGATCAACCCAGGGCCCTTTGCCACCGAACGCATGGTCTATCTCGCCCAGGAGAAGGCAGACGAGGACGGGATCTCGCTCGCTGACGCAACGGCGATCCTGGCGGACGAGACGGTTCTCAAGCGCTACGGCGAGCCGCGCGAGCTCTCTGCTTTGGTCGCCTTCGTCGCGTCGAGTCGAGCCAGCTTCGTGACGGGCGCGATGTTCGACGTCGATGGCGGCCAGGTCAAGGCGCTCTGAACCGAACATCTTCAAGGACAGGATCCAGAAATGCCCTACGCAGATGCCGACGGAGTCAAGCTCTACTACGAGGCCACCGGGAGCGGCTCGCCGATCGTGTTCGTGCACGAGTTCGCCGGCGACCATCGCAGCTGGGAGCCCCAGATCAGATTCTTCTCCCGACGACATCGTTGCATCGCCTTCAATGCCCGCGGCTACCCACCCTCAGATGTTCCCGACGACCCGGCGGCCTACTCGCAGGATCAGGCGACCGACGACGTTGCGACGGTCATGCGCGCCGCCGGGGTCGAGCAGGCCCACATCGTCGGGCTGTCCATGGGGGGTTTCGCTGCCCTGCATTTCGGGTTGCGCTACGGCCAGAGGGCCCACTCCATCACCGTCGCTGGGTGTGGCTACGGGGCCAGGGCCGACCAGCGTGACGAGTTCGTTCGCGACTCCGAGGCGCTCGCCGATGCCTATGACGAGATCGGCTCCGAGGCGATGGCCGAACAGTACGCAAACGGGGCATACCGCCTGCAGTTCAAAGCGAAGGACCCGCGGGG
>CAYUBX010000595.1:0-2739 GCA_964443165.1 uncultured Acidimicrobiales bacterium | reverse complement strand
GTCGACGTCGGTTCGTAACGACATCGCCGCCATCCGAGCTGCGATGGATGCTGCGGGGCACCCCGCGCTTCTCATGGTCGACTGCATCGCGTCGCTCGGGTGTGAGCCATTCGAGATGGACGAGTGGGGTGTCGATATCACCGTCGCCGCGACCCAGAAGGGTCTGATGGTGCCGCCTGGTCTCGGTTTCGTGTGGCCGAGCGAGAAGGCCCTGGCCCGGCACGAGACCGCCGATCTGCGCAGCGCGTACTGGGACTGGTCGGCGCGCCACGACCCCGAGGTCCACTACCAGATCTACTGCGGGACGCCTCCCGTGCAGCACCTGTGGGGAATGCGTGAGGCGCTCGACATGATCTTCGACGAGGGCCTTGAGAACGTCTGGGAGCGGCATCGGGTGCTGGGCGAGGCCGTTCGTGCCGCCGTCGGCATGTGGGCTCGGCCCGAGGGGATCGCCTTCGCCACCACCGACCCCGAAGCCCGTTCCAACTCGGTCACGACCCTTCTCACGGGCGATATTGACGCAGATGAGCTGCGTCGGATCTGTGAAGCCGAGATGGGTCTGACGCTCGGCGTGGGTCTGGAGGGCTACGAAGGGCGCGCGTTCCGCATCGGCCACATGGGCCACCTCAACCCGCCGATGCTCATGGGCACGCTGGGCACGATCGAAGCCGCCCTCGTGTTGATGAACGCCCCGCTGGGTGGCAGCGGTGTCACTGCAGCTGCTCGGACGATCGGGGCCGCGCTCGCGATTTGAGTCACTTCGGTGTCAGACACCGAAGTGACTCAACTTCCGGACCCGCCAGATCCGGCGCCGAAGTGACTCAACTTCCGGACCCGCCAGGTCCGGCGGGGAGTCAGATCGGCAGGTTGCCGGTAGCGGCGCGGGTGGAGCCGCTGTCGGTGAACGCGGCGATCGTCCGCTGCGCGATTCGCATCTGGTGAACCTCATCCGCACCGTCGGCGAATCGCGCCCATCTGGCGTGCTGGTACATGTGCGCGAGCGGCGTATCCGTCGAGTAGCCGAGTGCGCCGTGGACCTGGATCGAGCGGTCGATGATGCGGCCGAGCATGTTGGCGACGAAGTGTTTCGCCATGGAGACCTCGGCCTTGAAGTCCTCCTTGCGGTCGATCTTGTGCGCCGCGTGGAGCACCATCAGCTTCGCCTGGTAGAGCTCCATCGTGGAGTCGGCGATCATCCACTGGATCCCCTGCTTCTCGGCGAGCAGTGATCCGTGCGCGTATCGCTCGAGCGAGCGTTCCACCATCATGTCGAGCGCCGTCTCCGCCTGAGCGATCCAGCGCATGCAGTGGGCAAGGCGCGCCGGCCCGAGTCGGTACTGGCCCAGAAGGTGACCCTGCCCGCGCCCGCCGAGCATCTGGTCGCCGTGTACCCGGAGGTCCTCGATCAGGATCTCGGAGTGGCCGGTGCCGCCGTGCATCGTCTCGATCTGACGGACTTCGTTCCACCCGTCCTGCGGCAGATCGATGATGAACGCCGAGTTGCCCGCTTGCGGGATGTCGGGGTTCTCCTCGGTGCGGCAGACGAGGATGGCGAAGTTGGCCCGGTGGGCGTTGGAGATGAACCACTTGTGGCCGTTGACCACCCACTCGTCGCCGTCGTCGAAGGCAGCTGTCTGGATGAGCGTGGGGTCGGACCCGGCGACCTCCGGTTCGGTCATAGCGAAGCACGACGTCGCGCGTCCGTTGCACAGTGGGCGCAGGTACTTCTCCTTCTGCTCGTCGGTGCCCCAATGCAAGAGGGTGTGCATGTTGCCCTCGTCGGGCGCTTGGCAGTTGAGCACCCACGGGCCGTAGTAGCTCTTCGCGGCTTCGGCCTGCACCATCGCGAGCTCGACGTGGCCCAGCCCCATGCCACCCCAGTCCTCGGGCATGTGTGGGAGCCAGAGGCCCTCGGCGGCGGCCTTCTTTCTCATCCCGACGAGCGCCGTGACGTACGCCCGTCGGTCCGTCTCGTCGAGCTTGTCGCGCTCGATCTCGGCCTCGACCGGTTTGACCTCAGCGTTGATGAAGGCCCGAATCCGCCCCCGCAGCTCCTCCAGCTCGGGTTCGAGCGTGAAGTCGATGGCCATCTGCGCCTCCTCGGTCAGGTCCCCGCAACCTACTTCTTCGAAATTGGTGTCCCAGGCAGACCGAATCGGCGCCCGCTCGACCTCAATTTCGAACGAGTTCGCTTTCCACGAGGTCGAGATCCCAGACGCTGGGGAGCGATGGCGAGCGGTGGCGCCGGCGCACCCCGGTGCCGGCGGCGGAGGTCGGTCCGTCTGGTGTGGGGGGCCGACCCGCGCTCAGGAAGATCAGGCCGCCGAGCGAACCCAGTGCTGCGATCGCGAGGAGCGCCGTCTCGTAGTCGTACGCGTCGCGCAGAACACCCACGAGTGCAGGACCGCCGCCCACTCCGAGGATCATCAGCAGCGAACCGAGGGCGTAGATCCGTGCATAGTCACGCACACCGAACGCCTGGGCGAGCAGCAGTGGATGAAGCATCAGCAGGTTGCCCATCGAAGCGCCGAGGGTGACGATTCCGATTGCCAGACCGATGCGGGTTTCCGCAATGCCGATGAGGCTGATGCCCAGCGCCTGCACTCCGATGAGCGAGACGGTCAGCGCGCTCAGGGACATGTGCAGCCCTGCGAATCCGCCGAGGATCCGGAACACCACGCTCGTCGCAGCCAGCAACATCAACATCCGGCCGGCGGCCGTGACGTCGAGGCGTTCCTC
>CAYUBX010000594.1:2495-2748 GCA_964443165.1 uncultured Acidimicrobiales bacterium | reverse complement strand
GCTGCTCACCGGACGACATGGTGCTGAACGTGCGACCCGCCAAAGCTGCGGCGCCGACCCGTTCGAGGCACGCCATCGCCGCAGAGGCGTCGGCATCGTCGTATGAGTGCCACCACGTCTCCAGCGCCGCGTGGCGGGCTGTCATCACGATCTCGTGGCCGGTGATGTCCGCACGGAACTGATCCCGCAGCGACGAGCTGGCGAGCCCGATGCGCTTGCGCAACTCCCGCACGTCGGTGCGGCCCCAGCGCTC
>CAYUBX010000594.1:686-2485 GCA_964443165.1 uncultured Acidimicrobiales bacterium | reverse complement strand
GGGAGCTCAACCGACAGACCGAGGCCCTCATCGGCCGGCGAGCCGAGCCCCACCTTCACCTACACCCAGCTCTGGTGGGCGTTCGCCGCCAACTACATAGCGGTCTCCTGGCCGCTGTGCCGGCGAGGATCCGCTCCCAGAAGGAGTCGCAGGCGCCCCATGCAGGAGTCCTGACCTCGACGGTTCCCGCGGTGGGATACCGGTAGAGGCTGAGGATCTTGACCAGGCTCGTCTTGCCGCTCCCGTTCGGACCGAGCACGATCCAGCGCTCATCGGGGCGGACCACGAGGTCGAGCGGTCCCAGCACCGGTACCTCGTCGTAGACGACCGAGACACCATCGAGCGCAACGACGGGGGAGTGCGTGCTCACCGGATCAGCTTGCCAGCTGTCAGGCCACTTCCTCGAACTCGGCCGTCGACAGCGCCGGCATCAGGTGGGACTCGTGCACCATCGGTCCGATTTGGCCGCTGACGGCGGCCTCTCATCGCTCCGCAGCGCCCTCCGTGTGCGACATCCATGTCGCGTACATCTGGGCATATCGGCCGCCGGCCGCCACCAGTTCGTCGTGGCTGCCGAGCTCCACGATCGACGCGTCGTCGATGACGGCGATGCGGTCCGCCTTCATGGCCGTGGCGAGTCGATGGGCGATGAGAATCGCGGTACGACCTTCGAGCAGACCGTCGAGTGCTCGTTCGATGTGCGCCTCGCTCCGCAGATCCAGGCTCGACGTCGCCTCGTCGAGCACGATCACACGGGGGCGAGCGATGAACGCACGAGCCAGGGCCAGGAGTTGGCGCTCACCGGCGGACAGGCTGACGCCGCGCTCGTGCACCAGCGTGTCCACCCCATCGGGCAGCTGGTCGACGATCTCGTCCAGACCCACCTGGCGCAGCGCGGTCGCAATGGTCTCGTCGTCGGCCTCGGGATGGGCGAATGCCACGTTGTCTCGCACCGAGCCGTGGAACAGGAACGGCTCCTGGGGCACCACCCCGAGCTGGCTGCGGAGCGACTCCTGGGTCACGTCGCGCAGGTCGTGATCGTCGATGCGCACCGCGCCGGCGGTGGGGTCGTGGAAGCGGGTGATCAGCTTGGCGATCGTGCTCTTGCCCGCTCCGGTGGGTCCCACGAGGGCGAAGGTTTCACCGGGCTCGATCCGCAGGACGATGTCGCGCAGAACGTCCGTCTCACCGTCGTAGCTGAAGGTGACCTTGTCGAGTTCGACGCGACCATCGATCGACGGGAGCTCGATCGAATCGGGGTGATCGGCGACGGAGGGGTCCGTGGCGAGGATCTGCGCCATCTTGTGAAGCGCGGACTGGCCTTGCTGGTAGGTGTTGTACAGCTGCACGAGCTGCTGGATTGGAGCGAAGAACGTCGTGACGAACAGCACGAAGGCCGTGAGCTCTCCGATTGTCAGCCGGTCGTCGAGCACCATCCAGCCACCGATGAGCAGCACGAAGCCCTGCGCCGCGATGCCGACGCCCTCGACCGCTGGGCCGTAGATGGCGCCGGCGCGGGCGGTGTACAGGTTGGCGTCGAGATAGTCCCCGACCACCCGGCGATGTTCATCGCGGCGATGACGCGGACTCCCGCCAGGTTCTCGGAGAGATCGGCGAGCACGTCGGCGATGCGGTCCCTCACCGTCGCGTAGCCGGCTTGGCTGACCGTGCGGAACCACAGGGTGAGCGTGATCAGCGGCGGCAGGATCATCGCCAGAAGGATCACGGCGAGGGTGGGGTTGTAGCTGAACAGGACGACCGTCACGACCGTCACCGTCAGCGCCTGGATCACCAGGTTG
>CAYUBX010000594.1:0-658 GCA_964443165.1 uncultured Acidimicrobiales bacterium | reverse complement strand
CGCTTCGACATCGGAGGTCATGCGGCTGAGGAGGACCCCGCTCTTCTCGGACGTGTACCAGTCGAGCCCCTGGCGTTGGAAGTGGCTGAACAGCCGAACTCGCGTGTCGAACATGAGCGCCTCGCCCAGTCGGCCGTTCCAGCGCTGGCGGGCGAAGCTGAGCACGATGTTCGCCGCGACGACGGCGATATACAGCAGGACGACGTCGGTGAGCACGTCCTTGTCGCCAGCGGTCACGCCGTCGTCGATTCCCCTCTGGGTGAGGATCGGCCCGGCCAGAGTGGTGACGGTCTCGAGAATCAAGAGGAGCAAGCCGAACAGGGCCGCCCACTTGCGCGGCCCGAAGAGGCGGGCCAGACCGAATCGCGGACGGTCACCGACGATGGGGTCGTAGGGAACCTCGGGTGGCGTGTGCTCCGGTTCGCGGTCGAGGATCCGGTCGGCGCCCTTCTGTAGCTCGCTCGGTACCCCGGCGAACGGCAGGCCGGCGGCCGCGCTCGACTGTGTCGCAGATGGTCCGCCGAAGACGCCGCCGCCTCCCATCATCACCATCGCGGGTCACCCTGTTCGCCGGCCGCGACCTCGTGCGACTCGTCGCCGTCGTCCCGTTCCTCAGCGGCTGCGAGCACTTCGACGTACCGCGGCTCGTCGCGCAACA
>CAYUBX010000593.1:2030-2756 GCA_964443165.1 uncultured Acidimicrobiales bacterium | reverse complement strand
CTCCTGGCGGGCCCGATGGGAGTAGTAGCGATGGTCGAGAGCCGTGCACCGGCCCACCCACGCGTCGATCTCCACCCCGGCCCTCTGGAGGGCGACCGTCACCGCGGCTCGCAGATCGAGAGCCGGGGTGCCCTCCGTCGTGGTGCCGCGGATGCCGTCACCGAACGTCCCGGCCAACCGGTCGAGGTCGTCGGCGCCAAACTCATACGCCTCGGCGGAGATGAACGGGCCGACGATCGCCCGCTGCGGACCGCCAGACACGGCTCCGAGGGCAGTAGAGGCGGCACCGACGACGCCGGCTTCGAGGCCCCTCCATCCCGCGTGGACCACACCGACGGCGCCGTCGTTGTAGAGAGCGATCGGTATGCAGTCGGCCGTTCGGATGGTGAGGGTGGCTGCGGAGCCCGCCGTGACGGCGGCGTCGGCCTCCGGCCGATCGGCCGAGGGTTCGGCGACCACAACGACGTCCGCTCCGTGGACCTGCCGAAGCAACTGGCGCGTCTCGAGCGCGTCGGGGAGGAACCCGCCGTCGCTCGCATCACCGTCGCGACGATCGGAGCACTGCACGATGGCCAGCCGACCATCGGCCAGTCGACGCTGGAGCGTCAGCAGGCCGGTCTCGTTTCGGTCGACACGGCGGTCACTTCAGGAACGAAAGGACGTCGAAGTCGCCGTCGTCGTCGTCGTCGATCACCCGCCGCTCGTCGGACGCGAACACATCGACGA
>CAYUBX010000593.1:0-2020 GCA_964443165.1 uncultured Acidimicrobiales bacterium | reverse complement strand
CCCCCTGGTGTTCTCCGCGACCATCGCGGCCGAAGAAGCGCCGGGCTTTCGGGGCTGGCGGAGGCGTCTGCAGCGCCGCCGGGCCCTCGACCAGTTCGCCTGCATCATCGCCCTCAGCTCGTCGGTCGCGAACACATCGACGATGTCGTCTCCACCGCGACCACCGTCCTCATCGGACGAGCGGCTCGACGTCTGCGGTCGGGAGCCGGACGCCTCGTCCCAGCGATCGAAGCCGGCCGCGATCACCGTGACCCGGATCTCTTCGCCCAGGCTCTCGTCGATCACCGCACCGAAGATGATGTTGGCGTCGGGGTGGGCCACGTCGTGGATGACCTGGGCCGCCTCGTTGACCTCGAAGAGCCCGAGGCTCGGACCGCCCGAGATGTTGAGCAGGATGCCGCGGGCTCCCTCGATGCTCGCTTCGAGGAGCGGGCTCGAGATCGCTTGGCGAGCAGCGTTCTGGGACCGGTTGTCCCCGTGCGCGCGACCGATGCCCATCAGAGCCGATCCGGCGTTGTTCATGACCATCTTCACGTCGGCAAAGTCGGTGTTGATGAGGCCCGGGGTGGTGATGAGCGAGGTGATCCCCTCGACGCCCTGCAACAGCACGTCATCCGCCATCTGGAACGCGTCGATCATCGACGTCTGCTCGTTGGAGACGCTGAGCAGGCGATCGTTGGGGATGACGATCTGCGTGTCGACCTTCTCCTTCAGGCGGCCGATTCCCTGGTCCGCCTGCACTGAGCGCAGGCGGCCCTCGAACATGAAGGGGCGGGTCACGACGCCGATGGTGAGCGCGCCGACCTCGCAGGCGATCTCGGCGACGACCGGTGCACCTCCGGTGCCCGTCCCGCCGCCTTCGCCGGCGGTGATGAACACCATGTCGGCGCCGCGAAGAACCTCTTCGATCTCTTCGCGGTGCTCTTCGGCCGCTCGCTCACCGACATCGGGATCGCTGCCGGCGCCGAGGCCACGCGTGAGCTCACGACCGATGTCGAGCTTGATGTCGGCATCGCTCATGAGGAGCGCTTGTGCGTCGGTGTTGACGGCGATGAACTCGACGCCCTTCAGCCCGGCGTCGATCATGCGGTTGACGGCGTTGCAACCTCCGCCGCCGACACCGACGACCTTGATCACCGCCAAGTAGTTCTGTGGTGCTGCCACCCGGACTCCTCCATCGCGGGCTCGACCCTCAACCCAAGGTTGAGCGTTTTCCCAGGTCAGGCACTATCTCAACGACGGTACCGATTGTTGTGGTATGCCACAAGGACCCCGTCGCAGAGGCCTGCCGAGCGTCGACTGTCACGGTTGGGTGCGGACCACGGGCAGGTTGGGCACCGACACGTCGAGATGCACCGCCTCCACGCCCTCGAGAGCGAGGTGGTCGAGCATCGTCGCAGCCGCGACGACCTTGGCTCGGAGGCGGTCGTCATCGCCGAACAAGATCGTCGCCCCCTCGTCGACACCAATCTGCAGCTCGCCGCGGGAGTCCCGCCACACGCCGTAGACACGCTCGTGCAGCGATGGCGGCAATGCCTGGACGACAGCGAGCGCGGCGCCACTGTCGGCATCCATGAACCCGCCGATCTCGGGGGCCGCTCGCAGCCCGCTCAGTCGCGGAAGGTCCGGCGGATTCGCGAGCGGCTCCGAGAGCACTCGCCCGTGCGGATCGACGAGCACCCACCGATCGGGTTGGGTGAGCGCAATCGCTACCGGACGCCGTTCGGTGACCTCCACGACGATGGTGCCGCGCCAGCTGCGACGCACCATCGCATCGTCGATCCACGCGATCGACTCCAACGCGGTCTCCGCCGAGCCGGTGTCGAGGGTCACGAGCGGAGATCCGAGCTGGAAGCCCAGTGCCTCCTCGGTTTCACGAAGGCTCACCCGGTCGAGGCCGTAGATCTCGATCCGGTCGACATCCAGGAGCGAACTGCGCGACGCCACGAGCGCACCGAACACGAGGGCCACCGCGCCGACGATCAGTACGAGCCGTCGCAGCCGACGGTGCCCCTGCTCT
>CAYUBX010000592.1:0-2764 GCA_964443165.1 uncultured Acidimicrobiales bacterium | reverse complement strand
GGCCATTCCGAGGCCGATTCCGCCGTTGCCGCCGGTCACGACGAAGACCTTGCCGCTCAGATCGATCATCACACCTCCCCCGAGTCGTTTCTGCCTCACGACAGTGGCACAGTTGAGCCGTGACGACGCAGCGCCGCCCCGTCCTGGTCACGGGTTGTTTCCGTTCGGGCACCACGTGGGTGGGTCGCACCCTGTGCCGGTCGAGCGCTCTCAGCTGGGTGGAGGAGCCCTTTCACGTGCTGCATCGGCGCACCGTGTTCGCAGCGCGCACCCCGTTGACGTTCACCTACGTGACCGATAGCAACGAGGAGCAGTACCTAGAAGACCTGAGAGCCACGATCGACGGGCACTACCGGTGGCGACACACCGCTGAGGCCGTTCGGCGACCCGTCGATCTCGGGGTCGCAGCCAAAGACGTCGCTCGCTTCGCCACGCGACGCATCCGCCGGCAGAGAGCGGTCCTGAAGGATCCGTTCGCCCTCTTCTCCATCCCCTGGATCCAGTCGCGTTTCGGCGCCGACGTGATCGTGATGGTGCGCCATCCGGCGGCAATCATGTGGAGCATGAAGCGGCTGGGGTGGCGCTTCAACTTCTCCCACCTCGTTCAGCAGCCTCAGCTGATGAACGACCTGTTGAGCCCCTGGGCGGACGAGATCGAAAAGGCTGCCGCGACCGAAGACCTGCCCCTCACAACCGAAACCGCGCTCGTGTGGCGCACCCTCTACGGTGCGATCGAGGCGCAGCGGGCCGAGCATCCGGACTGGATGGTGATCCGGCACGAGGATCTCTCTCGCAACGCGCTCAGCGGTTTCGCCGACGTGTTCCGACACATCGGGGAGAGCCTCGACGAGCGTGTCACTCGCTATGTCGAGGAGACGACGTCGCAGGCGAATCCGAGCGCCGCGCCGGACGGAACCGCTCACGCGCTTCGCCGAGACAGCGCCGCAAACGCCACGGGCTGGCGCTCACGGCTCGACCCCAGCGATGTCGACGAACTTCGCTCCCTGTCCGAGGACGTCGCGTCGGTCTTCTACACCGACGACGACTGGTAGTCCGGTGACGTCCCCGATAGACGAGGAGCGCCCCGTCATCGTCTTCGACGGCGTCTGCAATCTCTGCAACACCAGCATCGACTTCGTGATGCGCCGAGATCGAGGTCGGGTCTTTCTCATGGCGGCCAACCAGGGGGAGACGGCCCGCCGGCTCCTCGGGGACGCGGCTGCCGACGTCGACACGATTGCGCTGGTCGAACCCGGTCGGGTCAGCCATCGTTCAACGGCGGTTCTTCGGATCGCGCGACGCCTCCCATGGCCGTGGCGCGCGGGCGCAGCGCTCCTCGTCATCCCTCGCCCGCTTCGGGACGCCCTCTACCGACTCCTCGCCCGCTATCGCTACCGCTGGTTCGGCAAGCGGTCGACCTGTCGCCTTCCCACGCCGGAGGAGGCCGCCCGCTTCCTTCCCTGACGGTTCGTCAGAGGAGCGGACGCAGGTCCCCCGTGAGCCAGTCCACGTAGGCATCGAGGGCGGCGACCGAAGGCATCGGGACCGGGTGCGGCACGACCATCTCGAGCTCGGGCACAGCCGCGAGGATGGCGCGAATCTGCGCAGCGATCCGGTCCGCGTCACCCACGAACGAGAAGCTCCCCGCGACCTCGTCGGACAGAAAATCCACCAGCCTCCCGGCAGCGGGCAGATCCGCCGCGTGGTGAAAGTCGGGCCACACCTGCGACATCAGCTCCTCGATCGGAGGGCCGTTCCATTCGAAGCCCGGCGGGTCGAACATCGCCGGTGCGTACTCGTAGAAACCCGCAGCCATCGCGCGCGCGATGGAGCCGACATCGGCCTCAGAAGCTCCCCAGACGGTGTGCACGATCAGGGCCAGCCGTACCTCCGAGGGGTCACGACCCGCTTCGGACGCTCCCGCACGCACCGCGGCAACCGCCGTTTCGATGTTGGCTGGATGGGTTCCGACCCGAAGGAACACCCCGTCCGCACATCGTCCCGCCATCCGCAGAGAACGGGGACCGCTCGCGGCGATCCACACGGGAACCGGCTCGGCATGGCGAAGCCACGCCGGTACGTCGGCCCCGACTTCAAGGCGCTCACCGGCGAGCAGAGCCCGCATCTCGGTGGTTGCGGTCTCGAGCTCGGCGAGCCGGGCCGGACGCATCCCCAACCACCTCACCGCGGTGTCACCCACCCCATAGGTGAAGAGAACGCGGCCGGGCGCCGTCCGGGCAACCGTCGCCACGGACCCTGCTGCCACGGCGGGAGGACGGAGCATCGGGGTCTCCAGCAGCGTTCCGAAGGTCATGCGGCTCGTCGCTGCGGCACCGGCAGCCATCAGCACATAGGGATCAGGACAGGCCAGCGGGTTCACCGGGAGCAGCGCGGCGTCGATGCCGGCGGCCTCCGCCCGCGCCGCGGCTGCGGCGAACTCCACGGGGCTCTGCCAGTTCCAGCGGTTGAGCCCCAGAGCGACCATCAGCGAGCTCCCGCGGTGTTGAGATACATCGCGAAGAGGCTCGTGGTCGCGCAGATGTACAGGCGATTTCGCTTGAGGCCCCCGAACTCGACGTTGGCCACCACCTCGGGGAGCCGGATCTTGCCGAGAAGGGCGCCGTCGGGTGCGTAACAGTGAACTCCATCGCCGGCGGAGCTCCAGATGTTGCCGTGCACGTCGACGCGAAAGCCGTCGAACACCCCGTCGTCGCAGGTCGCGAAGGTCGTGGACTCCCCCGTCGGCGCGAGCCCGTCTGCCGAC
>CAYUBX010000591.1:0-2765 GCA_964443165.1 uncultured Acidimicrobiales bacterium | reverse complement strand
CAGTCGCCAGAGGTCCCCGTGGCGAGCCGGCCAGAGAGGCGTGGGCCCTCGAACCGGCCGCCATCGTCCGCCGCGGCGATGCTGCGCGTGCCGTGTGGTCCGTTGCGAATCGTGAAGGCGCGCGACTCGTCGCGCTGGAGGCGAAGTGTGAACAGGTGGTCGAGTTGAATCGTCATGGGCATGTGGTCGATTCAGTAGAGCTCGTTCCCGGTCCGCCAGGATCCGAAGCGTTCTTCCATCTGCGCGACGGTCTCGTCGGCAGGAGTCTGGTCGGCGAGGCATTGGGCGTACGACGCCAGCCCATCGATGCCGGGCCACCGGTCGGGTTCCCACAGTCCCGACCGGATCATCGACTTGCCGCAGTGAAACATGGCTTCGTCGATCTCGACGACGATCGCGAGAGCGGGTTCGCGATCCCTCACCGCCAGCGTGGCGAGCAGGTCGGGCTCCGTGGTGATCCGAGCGCGGCCACCGACCCGCACCACCTCGTCGCGCCCGGGGACCAGGAACATCACGGCGACGCGAGGGTTCTCCAGGATGTTCGTCAGAGTGTCGAATCGCTTGTTGCCCCGACGGTCGGGAATCGCGATAGACGTGTCGTCTAGGATCCGGACGAACCCCGCTGGGTCACCCTTGGGCGAGAGGTCCATCCGGCCGGACGCATCGGAGGAGCAGATCACCGTCCACGGACTCCGTTCGATCCAGCGACGGCAATGCTCGTCGAGCTGTGGCAGGCACTTGGCGAGCTGAGCAGCTCGCGGAGAGCCGACCATCTCGCGCAGCTCGTCCGCACTCGTGACCGCGTGCTCGTCGTCGACCATCGCTCACCCCGGAAGCTGGACCGCCACCAGAAGGCCTATCAGACTGATCCCGATGACTGCTGACCTCACCGGAATCCGCCACCACGACGTCGATGCGCTCGGCACGAGAATCCACGTCGCCGAGATGGGCGACGGGCCGATGGTGTTGTTCGTCCACGGTTTTCCGGAGTCCTGGTACTCGTGGCGCCACCAACTCCCGGCGGTCGCAGCGGCCGGGTACCGGGCCGTCGCCATCGACGTGCGCGGGTATGGACGATCGGCGGCTCCGCGACCGGTCGAGGAGTACCGGATGCTGTGCCACGTGGCCGACAACGTCGGGGTGGTGCAAGCGCTGGGAGAAGAGACCGCAATCATCGTGGGCCACGACTGGGGCGCGCCGATCTCCTGGTGGTCGGCGCAGCTGCGTCCCGACGTCTTCACCGCGCTCGGGATCCTGAGCGTTCCCTACAACCCGCGCGGACCGATCAAGCCGAGCGACGGCTTCCGCATGCTCGGCGGCGACGAGGAGTTCTACATCGAGTACTTCCAGGAGGTCGGGCGAGCGGAGGCGGAGATCGAGGAGGACCTTCGGAGCTGGCTGCTGGGGTTCTACTTCACGGCCTCGGGCGACTGGGAAGGGCGCGACGACGGAAAGTCGATGGCCACGGTCGCGCCGGGCGGCAAGCTCAAGGATCGGCTCACCATCCCCGACGAGTTCCCTGCCTGGATGAGCGAGGACGAGTTCGAGGTCTATCTCGGGGAGTTCGCCCGCACGGGACTCACCGGAGGGCTCAACCGGTACCGCAACGCCGACCGCGATTGGCACGACCTCGCCGCCTGGCACCTCACACCGATCCAGCAACCGACCGTCTTCATTGGCGGTGAGAACGACGGGCCGACGCGATGGGGCGGTGCCGCGATCGAGCGCTTCTCCATCAATCTGCCCAATCTCCACAAGAGCGTCATCGTCCCGCGGTCGGGTCACTGGGTGCAGCAGGAGGCAGCCGATGAGGTGAACGCCGAACTGCTGGGCTTCCTGCACGCCGTGTAGCGACCGACATGTCGACGGCCATGCCGGGTGGTTCGGTCTGGCTATCGGGAGAACGGAGCGCTGTCTAGGCCTTCGCCGGTCGGGGGCTCCGGACGAAGATCGGGGCGATCAGACCGCCGACGGCGACGCAGGCGCCGAAGAAGAAGGTCCACCGGTAGTCCGAGAGCGACGGATCGGAACCGGCGAGGGCACCCATCGACTGGATGCCCATGATGATGCCGATCCACAGCATGGTCTGGTTCATGCCGTTGGCGATGCCGATGTCTTCGGGCGGGACCGAGTTGGCCACGAGCGTCTGGTACGACGGCGAGCCCAGTCCCGCAGACAGGCCGGACAACGACAGACCCACGATCACCATCCACAGCGCGGTGGCGTTGGATCCGACGACGAAGGCCAGCATCGAGCCGATCATCATGAAGGTCGCCGCGAACATGGGGACCCGGAAGCCCACCCGCTCCGGCAGCCAGCCGCCGATCGGCGAGGCCAGCGAGAACACGCCTGGCCGCGGGATCATCAGGAGAGCGGCGATACCCGTGCTGTACCCGTACGGCCCGGACAGCAATTGCGGTACGAGCACGAACGCACCCATGTACGCGAACTGGTTGCAGGCGCTCGCCACGAGCGGCGTCACGAACGGAGCGCGCGTGAACAACCTCACGTCGAGCAGCGGTTCGTCCACTCGCAACTCCCACCACACGAACACGGCGAAGCAGACGAGCGAGCCACCGATCATCGCGAGCAGACCTGGGTCGCTGAGCGCCGCCCCCTGAGCACCGGTGATGATGGCGAACAGGATCAGGAGGGTCCCGCCCGCGAGCAGACCCGTTCCGAGAAAGTCGATGCGGATGCGTCCGCGCCCCTCGACCGGGCGCACCAGCGCCGCACCGAGCGTGAACGCCAAGAGGGCGAGGCCG
>CAYUBX010000590.1:0-2768 GCA_964443165.1 uncultured Acidimicrobiales bacterium | reverse complement strand
GGGACGCTGGTCGACGCGGTTCGCGCTCAAGCTGCTGCGCGAGGAGACGCCGACTTCCTGTCCTTCGAGAACGGTGCCGCGCTGACCTACCGGGAGTTCGACGAGCTCACC
Organism: uncultured Acidimicrobiales bacterium; assembly: GCA_964443165.1. GTDB lineage: Bacteria > Actinomycetota > Acidimicrobiia > Acidimicrobiales > Poriferisodalaceae > JAYPWI01. The sequence goes on along the minus strand of CAYUBX010000590.1, from coordinate 2,657 downwards.
GACCGACTCGCCACCGCCCTCGCGGACCTCGGGCTCGAGCCCGGCGATCGACTGTTGGGTCTGCTGACCAACAGTCGCGAGTTCATGCTGCTGATGGTGGCGGTGCACAAGCGCAGGGCGATCTTCGTCCCGATCAACACCGAGCTGCGCGGATCGTTTCTCGAGCACCAGGTCCACAACAGCGAGCCGCGCATCGTGGCCGTCGACCACGGCCTCCTCGATCGCTTCGAGTCGGTGGACACCACGGTCGTCAACATCGAGACAACGCTTCTCGTCGACGACGGCGAGCCCGCTCCCACGGTCCCCGCCTCCCTCCACGCCACCGCTCGCTTCGACGTGCAGGCCCTGCTCACCCCCGAGGCTCGGCCCGATGCCGTACTCGATCCTGAACCGAGCGACGTCTGCACGATCATGTACACCTCGGGCACCACAGGCCCCTCGAAGGGCGTCCTCATGCCGCAGGGGCACTGCTACCTCTTCGGCCTGTCCACGGTGGGCTCGATGGAGATCACCGCCAGCGACCGCTACTTCTGCTGCATGCCCCTGTTTCATGCGAACGGCCTGTTCATGCAGGTCTGGGCCACCCACCTGGCCGGAGCGTCCGCGCACGTGACGAAGCGTTTCAGCGTCACCGACTGGCTCGACATCGTGATCGACGAGGGGATCACCCTCACCAACGCTCTCGGGGTGATGCCCGAATTCATCCACCGCTCGCCACGAAGCGACCGCGATCGGCAGCACCGACTGAAGAAGATCATGGCCATCCCCATCGCCGAGGAATGGGGGGCGGACATGGAGGAGCGCTTCGGCGTTCAGCTCGTCCAGGGCTTCGGCATGACCGAAGTCAACATGGTCTGCTTCAGCGACCTCGACGACCCGGTGATGCCGGGCTGCGCCGGTCCACCTCTCGCTGAGTTCTTCGACGTGGTGGTCGCGGACCCAGACACCGACGTCGAACTGCCCCGCGGCGAGACGGGCGAGATCCTCGTCCGTCCGCGCGTCCCCTTCTGCTTCAACGTGGGCTACTTCCAGATGGAGGAGAAGACCGTCGACGCCTGGCGCAACCTCTGGTTCCACACCGGGGACGCCGGGATGATGGACCACGACGGCCGACTCCACTTCGTCGATCGCCTGAAGGACCGCATCCGACGGCGCGGCGAGAACATCTCCAGCTACGAGCTCGAACAGGCGCTCAACGAACACCCGGCGGTCATCGAGAGCGCCGTCGTGGGTCTCAAGGTCGAAGGTGCTGGCGGCGAAGACGAGGTGAAGGCGGTCCTCGCGGTGGAGGCACCGGCCCCCGATCCGGTCGGGTTTCTCGATTGGTGCGTCCCGCGGATGCCACGGCACACCGTGCCCCGGTATCTCGAGTTCGTGACCGGGCTCGACAAGACCGCCTCGGGCAAGATCCGCAAGCAGGCCATCCGCGACGCCGGCGTCACCGCGGAGACCTGGGACCGAGAGTCGGTCGGCTACGTGGTGGCGCGCTGATGGCGGCGGCCGGGGGGGGGGGGGGGGGGGGGGGGGGGGGGGGGGCGGGGGGGGGGGGGTGGCCCCCGGCCCCCCCCCCGGGCCGCGAGGTGCGGGTCACCAACCCCGACAAGGTCTTCTTCAGCGCGCGAGGGGAGACCAAGCTCGACCTCATCAACTACTACCTGGCCATCGAAGGCCCGCTGATGGCGACCATGGCCGACCGGCCGACGCTGATGCAGCGATTCCCCGACGGAGCAGGCGGCAAGAGCTTCTACCAGAAGCGCGTCCCGAAGGGTGCCCCTGAGTGGCTCGAGACGACCACCGTCTCCACACCCAACGGGACGATCTCGACCGTGATGGTCGCCGCCGACGTGGCCCACCTCATCTGGGCCGTCAACATGGGGTGCCTGGGGTTTCATCCCTGGCCATATCGGGCGTCGCAGCCGGGCATCACCGACGAACTGCGCATCGACCTCGACCCGCAACCCGGCACCGGCTTCGACATGGTCCGCGAGGCCGCGCTGGAGACCCGCGACACGTTGCAGGAGCTCGGCATCCGCAGCTTCGTGAAGACGAGCGGAAGCACGGGGCTCCACCTCTGGGTCCGGCTCGAGCCACGATGGGACTCGTACTCGGTCCGATCGGCGTGCGTCGCTCTGGCACGGGAGATGGAACGGCGGCGGCCCGATCTGCTCACGGCCAAGTGGTGGAAGGAGGAGCGCGGCGAGCGAATCCTCATCGATTACAACCAGAACGCACCGCACAAGACGGTCTTCGGGCCGTGGGCCGTGCGCTCACGGGTGGGTGCGCAGGTCGCGTGCCCCGTGTTCTGGGACGACGTGCCCGAGCTGGTACCGGACGACCTCACGATCGCGTCGGTCCCCGCGATGGTTGCCGAGCGCGGCGACCCCTGGGCGGAGCTCGACGACCACCCGCAGTCGCTCGATGCACTGCTGGACCTCGCGGCGGCGGATCGGGCGAATGGACTCCCCGACGCGCCCTGGCCACCCGTGTATCCCAAGATGCCCTTCGAGCCACCGCGGGTGACCCCGAGCCGACGCAAAGACCGTGCCGACGACGAGGACAGCGGCGGCTGACGATCAGCTGGGGAGGTAGTCCCCCCACGACGTCACGCCGTGGAAGCCGCCGTCCCCCAGGATCGTCTGTCCGGAGATGTAGCGAGC
>CAYUBX010000589.1:0-2773 GCA_964443165.1 uncultured Acidimicrobiales bacterium | reverse complement strand
GCTGACCCGATATCCGGTGTACGTCGACCGGCTCTTGCCCGCCCCGCGGCTGTACACCCAGACCTCGACGTCGATGCTGTCGATCTCCCCGCTGAGGCGGTCGTGCCCGGACCAACCCCGCGTCTCGAGGCGGAGGTCGAGATCGTCGCCCACCGCGGTCCACATGCGCCGAGTCGCCTTCACCTGAGCCTGAGCCACGGCCAGCGCGATCGCCACGAAGATCAGCATGATCACGAAGAACGGCATCGCGTGAGTATCGCAGGCGTCGCCCTGCGCCCCCATCGGTCGGTCGCAGGCGGCAGGGCTAGCGTGACCCGCATGAGCGACACCCCTGAGTACCAGTCGATCGTCTATGAGGAGCCGGCCGACGGCGTCGCCCGGGTCATGCTCAACCGTCCCGAGGCGGCCAATGCCCAGGACAAGACAATGCTGTACGAGCTGACATCGGCGTTCGATCGCGCATCTGCGGACGACGACATCAAGGTGATCATCCTCGGCGCCAACGGCAAACACTTCTCGTCGGGCCACGATCTGCGCGACCGCTCGAGGTTCGAGGACTTCGACACGGTGGGTCCGGTGGGGACGTTCAACAAGCCCGGCGCCGAGGGCTGGATGTCGGTGGAGCAGGAGATCTACATGGGCTTCTGCAACCGGTGGCGGGACGTCCCCAAACCCACGATCGCCCAGGTCCAGGGGAAGGTGATCGCCGGCGGACTCATGCTCGTCTGGCCGTGCGACCTCGTGGTGGCCAGCGACGATGCGCAGTTCTCGGATCCCGTGGTGGCCTTCGGGGTCAACGGCATCGAGTGGTTCGCCCATGCCTTCGAGATCGGTGCGCGCCGGGCCAAGGAGCTCCTGTTCACCGGCGAGGCGATGAACGCTCGGGAGGCCAAAGAGGTCGGGATGGTCAACCGGGTCGTTCCGCGGGGCGAGCTCGAGTCGGCCACGCTCGAGCTGGCGAAAAAGATCGCCAGCCGCCCGAGCATGGGTCTCAAGTTGGCGAAGATGTCGGTCAACCAGTCGGTCGACGCGATGGGGTTCCCGCAAGCGCTTCAGCAGGCGTTCGGTCTGCAGCACGTCGGTCACGCCCATAACCAGTGGGTTCATGGAATGCTCGTGGATCCCACCGGTACCGAGGTCATCAAGAACGACGCACGCTCCAGCTGAGACCCTCTGGGGTCAGCGGCGAACCACCGCCATGTTGCCCTGGGTCCACATCGACACGATCGTGCGGTGGACGATCCGCCAGCCTTCGGGCCGTCGCTCGTAGGAGTCCTCGTAGCGACCTGCCACGACGAAGAGCGGGCTCCCCTCGACGGAGCGCTTGATGTGCTGGGCGTGCAGGTAACAGCGCCCCGTAGCCCGGTCGCCGTCGATCCGGATCTGATGATTGGTCACCATGTGTTGGCTGTCGTCGAGGTGACCGAGCGCGCTGCTCACCCGGGCGATCACCTCGTCGACACCGTTCTGGCCGCCCTCGCCGAGGTCCGCGGTGCAGTCCGCGGTGAACACACGTCGCAGGGTGTCCCAATCTCCTGTGTCCAGCGCCCAGCAGTAGTCGATGGTGAGCTGGACGATGGCGGCCCGGTCCGCCGTGTGCAGGTCGTCTGGCGGGAACGAATCACTCGCCATCGTTGGCTCCTTCCTCGGCGGCCCGTTTCGGTGGCACGGGTGTGGGGGAGCGTAATTGACCGCTCGGTTAGTATCGCTGGAACGTCGATGAGGGGGACTTCATGGGGCTGTTGGACGGCAAGGTCGCGTGCGTGACCGGAGGGACACGGGGGATTGGTCGCGGGGCCGCCGAAGCCTTCCTCCGCGAGGGCGCCCAGGTGGTGGTGAACGGGCGCGACCCCGACAAGGGAGCCCAGGCCCTCGCAGAGATGGGCGGTGGGGACAACGCTCACATCATCGCCGCTGACGTCAAGAGCCGCGAGGGGTGCGAGGCGATCGTCAACGGCACGGTCGAGCGCTACGGACAGATCGACGTATTGTTCGCCAACGCAGGCGGGGCGACCAACCACGCACCGGTCGTCGACCTCACGGACGAAGCGATGCAGGACTCGCTCCAGTGGAACTTCTGGCACACGTTCTGGACGATGCAGACGGCGATCAAGCACATGATTCCCCAGGGCAGCGGTCGGGTGATCTGCTGTTCGTCGGTCGAGGGCAAAGTCGGCAAGCCGGCGATCGCGATCTACGTGGCGGCCAAGCACGCCATCAACGGCCTCGTGAAGTCCGCCGCGCAAGAAGTGGGACCGCTCGGCATCACCGTTAACGCGGTGTGCCCAGGGGCCATCGAGACGGACATCATGCAGGCCGAGGGTCCGCAGGCCGCCGAGGCGATGGGCATCTCGTACGACCAGCTGCTCGACGTGTTCGCCCAGGACTCGGCGATCAAGCGGCTCAACGAGGTGGAGGACGTGGCCGAGGTGTGCGTGCTTCTCGCCTCGGAAGCAGGTGGCGGGATCAGTGGTTCGCTGATCTCCATCGACGGCGGAACGTCGCCCTATTAGGGGCATCCAGGAGGACAGACCAATGGGCAAGCTCGAAGGAAAGGTCGCCTGCATCACGGGCGGCACTCGCAGCATCGGACGCGGGATGGCCGAGGCCTTCTTGGCCGAGGGCGCCAAGGTGGTGGTCAATGGGCGCGACGAGGAGAAGGGCCAGCGCGCCCTCGAGGAGGCGGGCGAGGGCGACGACGTATCGTTCTTCGCCGGTGACGCATCGAAGCAGGAGGCGGTGGAAGGGCTCGTCGACTTCGCGATCGACACCT
>CAYUBX010000588.1:0-2782 GCA_964443165.1 uncultured Acidimicrobiales bacterium | reverse complement strand
AAACGTGGAGAACTCGTCGATCTCGAAGTGGCAGACCGACACGGGCTTGAGAGTGCGGCGTGCCAGCGCGACCTTGCGGTCGACAGACAGGGTGAAGAACCGGTCGTCGGGAAGACCGGTGATCGGGTCGCTGATCGACTCCACTCCCCCGGCATCCGGCATTCGCATTGACCCCATGAACGAACTCACTCCCTGTCTGAGGCACGGCTGCTTCGTCGGTGGCAGGGTGGCCACGGGTCGAAGGGACACGCGGGCAGCGGCGCCACAAACGCTGCAAGTGGCCAGGGTGCCACGGTTCGCGTCAGGCGACAAGATCGCGATGGCCGCGTCCCAGGAGGGACTTCGTTCCCCTCATCGGCAAGCCCGCCCCTCCAGATGAGAGGGCAGCTGCTTCGCCACCGGCGCGGCTGCGACGACCTAAGGTCGGCGGATGCGACTCGCCAGACACGAGACGGCCGACGGCCCACGAATTGCCAGCGTTGTGGAGGAGGACGGTTCGGACATTCTCGTCGACCTCGACGTGGCCCACACCGACCTCCCAGCCCTTCTGGGGGATCTCGGCGCGGACAGCGGGGCCCTCGAAACCGTCGCCACAGGCCACCGCACGGCGCTGGCCGATGCGAAGCTTCTGTCCCCCGTCGGTGCCCCTCCCGCCATCTTGGCGATCGGGCTGAACTATCGGGCCCACGCCGAGGAGGGCGGCCGCGACGTACCGACCACCCCGGTGATCTTCACCAAGCACCACAACTGCATCACCGGACCGGGTGAGGGGATCCACATTCCCCACGCGGCCCCGGATCGGGTCGACTACGAGGGCGAGCTCGCAGTCGTGATCGGACGTCGCTGCCGCCATGTCCCCAGGGACCGGGCCAGCGAGGTGATCGCGGGCTACACGATCATGAACGACGTGTCCGTGCGTGATTGGCAGCGGGCCAGTCCCACCATGCTGATGGGCAAGTCGTGGGACACCCACGGCCCCACCGGGCCCTGGGTGGTCACCGGCGACTCGATCGACCCGCACTCGCTCCAGCTCACCACCCGGGTCAACGGCGACGTCCGCCAGGACTCCAACACCGACGACCTGGTGTTCGACTGCTTCGACATCGTCGAGCACCTCTCCACCGCGTTCACCCTCGAGCCGGGCACCGTCATCGCCACGGGCACTCCAGCTGGCGTCGGCCTCTTCTGGGACCCTCCCCGTCTGCTGAGCCCCGGCGACGAGGTCGCCATCACGATCGAGGGCATCGGCACACTCACCAATCCAGTGATCGCGGAGCCGTCGGACACCGCGATTCTCTGAGGGCCGATGCATCTCGCGCGGGACGACGTTCCCGACCACAGCGAGCGCTACGAGTTCGACTTCCTCCTCGACCAGGGTCGGTCCATGGGCCGGACGGGCGGAAAGGGTCCGCTCGGGCCCGTCGTCTACGACGGGCCCGACCTGTGGCGTGCAGAGGATCTGCCGAGTGGTCGAGCGACCCTTCGGATCCGACGCCTCGGACACGTTGCAGAGGTCGACGGATGGGGTCCCGGGCTCGCGGAGTCGATGGAGAAGGTCCCGGGCCTCCTCGGCGCCCTGGATGACCCGACGCGACTCGTGCCGGTCGACCCGGTGGTCGCCCGCTGGGTGAAGGAGAACCCCCACTCGCGCCTGACCCGCACCGGCACGATCTGGGAGCACCTTCTGCCCACGATCTCCGGGCAGAAGGTCCCGGGCCCCAACGCCAAGGCCGGCTGGCAGGGGATTCTCCGCAGGTGGGGACGCCGGCCCGAGGGCCCCGCGCCAGATGATCTGGTCCTGCCGCCCGACCCCGATGTCATCGCAGGCTTGTCGTACGCCGAGTTCCACCGGTTCGACATCGAGCGCAAGCGGGCGGAGGTGATCATCGAGGTCGGCCGCCGCCATCGCCGTCTCGAGGAGGCCGCCACGATGGAGGGACCGGCCGCCCGAAAGCGACTGGAAGCGATCCGCGGCATCGGGCCGTGGTCGTCGTCGATCGTGGCGATGCTGGCCCTCGGCGATCCGGATTCGGTGATCGTGGGCGACTACTGGATCCCGTCCTACGTGTCGTGGCATCTCGCCGGAGAGCGGCGGGCGAGCGACAAGCGGATGCTCGAACTTCTCGAGCCGTACCGCGGTCAACGGGCGAGAGTGCAGGGGTTCGCCAAAGCCGCGGGCGCGCCCGCACGCCGCGGCCCCCGCCTGTCGCTGGTCGACATCCAGGGCCGCTGACTCGTTCTGCCGGCTTCCAGGGCGACTCTGGTCACGCGGAAAGCTGGCAGAAGGACGGTCAGTCGAGGAGGGTCACCGGGATGTCGACGACCTTTGCGCGCAGGTACTCGCCGAGGGCCTTGGCCTGGGGGTCCTGGCGAGTCGACGCGGCCACGCCCTCTTCAAGGATGCCGTGGAAGATGAAGTTGAGGCTCCACAGGTTCGGCAGGTCGTAGCGAACCACCGGGTGCTCGCGAGCTTCGGGCATCAACTCTTCGAGCCGCTCCACGGTGAGGAAGTCCGAGAGCCACACGAAGGCCTCGGCCGACCGGGCGAAAATGCCCAGGTTGGCATTGGGGCCCTTGTCCCCCGATCGCGTTCCGTAGAGGAGACCCAGGGGCGCTCGTCGCGTCTCTCCGCTCGGCCCCGGAGGTAGCTCGACGACCGGCACGTCGACCGCCACGGGATCGGCGGGTGGCGTGTTGTCGACCACGGTCGCACTGCCCCCGACCACGACCTCCATCGGGGCCAGCTCCGAATCGATCAGAGCCGGCCAATACACCCCGAATG
>CAYUBX010000587.1:0-2785 GCA_964443165.1 uncultured Acidimicrobiales bacterium | reverse complement strand
AACGAAGCCGCAAAGAAGTACATGCCGCGCGGTGCCGGTTCGGTGCTGGCATTCGGCATCGACGGTGGGCTGAAGGCAGGTCAGAAGTTCGTGGAGAGCCTCGATCTGCACAGCCATGTCGCCAACATCGGTGACGTTCGGAGCCTGGCGATCCACCCGGCGAGCACCACGCACAGCCAGCTGACCCCCGAGGAACAGGAAGCGACCGGCGTCACGCCCGGGATGGTCCGCCTCTCCGTCGGGCTCGAGACCATCGACGACATCATCGCCGACCTCGACGCCGGTTTCGCGGCCGCAGGCAGCCTGTAACCCACTCCGCGCGGCGGACCTGGTCCGGGGCGTTCCCTCCCGAGATCGGACCAGGTTCGGCGCGCTGAGTGGATACGCGCGAGCGTCAGACGACGTTGGCGGCGCGCAGCTCCGCGATCTCGCTGTCGCTGAGCCCGAACTGGCCGAGGATCTCCTCCGCGTGCTCCCCGTGCTCGGGTGCGGGACGGCGGATCGCGTTGGCGACGCCGTCGAGGTTGGTGGCGTTCTTCACCACCTCGATGTCGCCCGCGCCTGGGTGCTGGACCGGTGCGGCAACCCCGAGGTGCTGCACCTGGGGATCGGCGAACGCCTCGGCCACCGTGTTGACCGGACCGCACGGGACACCCACCGCGTTCAGCCGTTCGACCCACTCGTCGGTGGAGACCTCGTGCAGGCGCGCGGCGATGATCGCGTTGAGCTCGTCGCGTCGCTCCGAGCGCTTGCGAGTGTGATCGAATCGCTCGTCGGTGAGCAGCTCCGGCAGCCCGATCTCCTTGCAGAAGGCGTCCCACAGTCGTCCGCCCGAGGCTGCCAGGTTGATGAAGCCGTCACTCGTCTCGTACATGCCCATCGGGATGAAGGTGGGATGGTCGTTGCCGGCCTGGGGTGGATCCTCGCGGGCCACGGTCCAGCGCGCAGCCTGGAAGTCGAGCATGCCGATCATCGACTCGAGCAGCGACGTGTGGACCCAGCGTCCCCGTCCGGTCCGCTGGCGCTCGTGGAGCGCGACGAGGATTCCGACCGCGAGCTGCAGGCCGGCTGTGACATCCGAGATCGCGACCCCCGCCCGGACGGGCCCCTGGCCGGGAAGACCCGTCACCTGCATCATCCCGCCGAGCCCCTGAGCGATCTGGTCGACGCCGCCGCGATCGGAGTACGGACCCGTCTGCCCGAACCCGCTGATCGATCCGAGGATGATCCGTGGGTTGATCGCCGAAAGGGTGTCCCAGTCGAAACCCAGACGGTGCTTGACGTTGACCCGCATGTTCTCCACCACGACGTCGGCCTGGCCGACCATACGGTGCAGCAACTCGCGGCCCTCGAGCGCCTTGAGGTCGATCGCCACAGCCCGCTTGTTGCGGTGCAGGTTGAGATAGTCGGGCGAATGGTGCCCACCCGCGCTGAACCCCTCCCGCGGCGACTCGATCCGGATCACGTCCGCACCCCAGTCGGCCAGCTGGCGAACGGCGGTGGGCCCCGCTCGAGCGATCGTCAGGTCGAGGACCACGATGTCGGACAGGGGAAGGTCGCTGTCGCCTTCGTTGCTCATGAGCGCTCCGTCGTTCGTCGTTCGAGATCGAGGAGCGGCTCGAGCCCGCACAGCTGCACCAACTCGCGATGCAACCCCATCCCATCGATCTCCACACCGGTGGATCCGGTGGCCATGAAGGACTCGTAGGCGGCGCGCACGGTGTTCACGGCGAGCGCCTGGCCGGTGAATGCATCGATGATCAACGACCAGCCCATGCCCGCCCACTCGTCGGCCGAGTGTTGGTCGAGACCGGTGATGGTCGCCATCGGCGCCTCGACCTCGCGCGCGACCCGCTCGAGGTCCTGATCGCGGCAGAAGGCCATGGCGATGTCGGCGCCGGCGTTCACATAGGCCTGGAGGCGAGCGATGCCCGCGTCGACCCCCTCGTGGCGCATGCCGCCCGTCCGAGCGATGATCAGAAAGTCCGCGTCCGACCGTGCCGCGACTGCGGCCTCCACCTTGGAACACATCTCGTCGACGCTCACGAGATGCTCGACACCGACGTGATGGTGCACTCGTTTCGGAGAGACCTGATCTTCGAACTCCACGGCCACGGCGCCGGCGGCCTCGAAGTCCCAGACGGCCCGCTGGACGTGTACGGGGTCGCCGAAACCCACGCCTCCGTCGACGATGAGAGGAAGCCCCGATCGCTGGGTGATCCGTCGGGCCGCGTCGGCGATCTCCGTGGAGGTCAGCAGGGCCTCGGACACGGCGTAGTGAAAGCCGAGCGCACCTCCGCTGAGATACCCCGCACCGAAGCCGAGCTGCTCCACCATCAGCGCCGACAGCGGATCGAGCGTCAGCGGGGCGAAGACGACCTCAGGACCTTCGAGGCTCTCCCGGAAACGGCGCCGGGCGTCGGCGCTCACGCCACTGGCTCCGGCCGGGCACCGCGCACCAGACGCCCCGGCCGCTCCCCCGTCGGTTCGCCATCGGCGAAGGTCTCGAGACCGGCGACGAACGTGTGGCTGTAGCCGGACGGACGCTGCACCAACCGTTTGCCTCCTGTGGGGAGGTCGTAGATGAGCTCGGGGCGCCCGACGGAGAGGGAGTCGAAGTCGACGACGTTGATGTCGGCCCGATACCCGGGCTGCAGCAGTCCACGATCGAGCAGGCCATATGCCTCGGCCGTTCGCCTGGCCTGCTTGTTCACCAGGAATTCCAGGGACAGCCCGTCGCCCCTCGTCCGATCGCGCGCCCAATGGGTCAGCAGGTAGGTCGGGT